>NZ_JBEXKG010000022.1:0-74428 GCF_040609555.1 Streptomyces sp. NPDC004658 | reverse complement strand
GCACGCCGCGCCGACGGTGATCGCGCCCCTGACCCCGCCCGCAGGCGGCACCGTCCCGCCGCCGGCCCCCGCCCCGTACGGCCAGCCGCCGCAGCAGCCGTCCTACGGCGGTCGGCCCGGCGCGCCGATGCCCCCCGGACACGGCCCGCAGTCCGCCCCCTACGGCGGTCAGGCGTCCCCGCCCATGCCCCCGGGCTACGGGCAGGTCCCCGGCCAGCAGCCCGCCCCCTACGGAGTGCCGCAGGGCGCGCCCCAGGGCGGTGCCGGGGTGACGGCCGCGCTCCAGACGTTCAAGGAGACGCCGACCGGGCAGCGCTGGACGCAGCAGAACAAGAAGCTCATCCGCGTCGACCTCGGCATCGGCGGCCAGCCCGTGCTGGCCAAGCAGGGCAGCATGGTGCTCTACCAGGGCAAGGTCGACTTCAGCTACAAGGGCGCCGGATTCGCCGGGCGGATCGTCGGCAACGCCACCGGCCAGGAGATGCAGCTGATGCGCTGCACCGGCCAGGGCCAGGTGTTCCTCGCCGAGAACTCCACCCATCTGCACCCCGTCGAGCTCCAGGGCGACGCCATCTGCGTGTCCGCCGAGAACGTCCTCGCCTTCGACGAGAGCCTCCAGTACGAGGTCCGCCGCATCGAGGGCCACGGCATCCCGGGCGGCGCGCTGTTCACCATGCAGTTCCAGGGCACCGGCACGATCGTCGTCAAGACGCACGGCACGCCCGTCGTGCTGCCGGTCACGCCGACCACCTTCGCCGACTGCAACGCCGTCGTGGCCTGGTCGGCCGCGTCCCAGGTGATCGTCTCCAGCCAGGTCCGCATGCGCCGCAACGCCTACCCGGGCGACACCGGCGAGAGCGTCAACCTCCAGTTCCGGGGCGCGCCCGGCAACTTCATCGTCGTCCAGCCGTACGAGGTCTAGAGGGAGCCCGTCATGAACCAGCCGCTCGCGGGCTTCGCCCCCGCACCCGTCACCGCCCGCATGGAGAACCACGGCAACCACATGCTGAAGGTCGCCCTGCAGACCGGGAACGACCTCCTCGCGCGCGTGGGGTCGATGGTCGCCTACGAGGGCTTCATCCAGTACGAGCCGAACCCGCCGGCCGTCCGCCAGATCGCCCGCGACTGGGTCACCGGTGAGGGCGCGCCGCTGATGAAGTGCTCCGGCGACGGCCTGCTCTACCTCGCCGACTACGGCGCCGACGTCGTCGTGATCAACCTCAACGGCGACGGCATCTCCGTCAACGCCACCAACCTGCTCGCCTTCGACGCCCACCTCAGCTGGGGCGTGGAGCGCGTGAAGGGGCTCGCGAAGTTCGCCGGCCAGGGCCTGTGGAACACGAAGATCTCCGGGCAGGGCTGGGTGGCCCTCACCTCCCGGGGCAAGCCGATCGTCGTGGACTGCGGCGGCGGCGAGGACGAGACGTACGTGGACCCCGACGCGCTCGTCGCCTGGTCGCCGAACCTGAAGGTGAAGGGCAAGCGCAGCTTCAAGGCCCAGTCGCTGATCGGCCGGGGCAGCGGCGAGGCCTACCAGATGGCCTTCTCGGGCCAGGGCATCGTCGTCGTCCAGCCCAGCGAGGACAGCACCGACCGCCTCCGGATCCGGGGCTGAGGGGGAGCCAGAACACCATGCAGAGCCCGCTTTTCGCGCACAACGACATCCAGACGCAGGAGCGCTGGAGCCTGCAGAACCCGCAGATGCTCCGGGTCACCCTGGAGGGCCACGACGACCTGCTCGCCCGCAAGGGCACCATGGTCGCCTACCAGGGCCTGGTCGAGTTCGACGCCGAGTACCGCAGCAACGGCCAGGCACGCGCGCGTGCGCACACCGGCGAGGGCCTGGACCTGATGCGCTGTCACGGACAGGGCACTGTCTACCTCGCGAACCTCGCCCAGCACGTGCACATCATGGACGTCGAGCAGGACGGGCTGACCGTCGACAGCTCCTACGTCCTCGCCATGGACTCCTCGCTGCACCACGAGGTCACCGCCGTCGACAGCCTCTACGGCATCTCAGGCTCCGGCAAGTACCAGCTCAACATCACCGGACGCGGCCGGGTCGCCCTCATGACCTCCGGGGCGCCGCTGCTGATGCAGGTCACGCCCGACCGGTACGTCAACTGCGACGCCGACGCGATCGTGGCCTGGTCCACCGGGCTGCGCGTGCAGATGCAGGCCCAGACGCACTCCTCCGGCGTGTGGCGCCGGCGCGGCAGCACCGGCGAGGGCTGGGAGCTGAGCTTCATGGGCACCGGCTTCGCGCTCGTGCAGCCCAGCGAGCTGCTGCCGCCGCAGAACGCGGTGATCGGGCAGGGCCTCGCCGCCCAGTTCGGCATGGGACAGCAGGGCGCGCGCGGACAGAACCAGGGCAACGTCTGGAGCTGAGCCCGAACAAGCGAGGGGTGACCGCCTGTGCGGCCACCCCTCGCACGGTCACAGCCGGGCGCGCGTGGCGTCCAGCAGGCGGACGACCGACGTGTCGGCCACGCCCGGCACCTCGTCGTAGGCGTACCAGCGCAGGTCGAGCGACTCGTCGCTGATCGCGTGCGCCGCGCCGGGCGGGGCCAGGACCGCGTACTGGACGTCGAAGTGCCAGTGGCACGGAGCCGGGATGGGATGCCGGTCCAGTCTCACCGGGCCGCCGGGAAGCAGCGTCAGCCCGGTGATGCCGGACTCCTCGGTCGCCTCCCGCAGGGCCGCAGCCTCCAGGGTCGGGTCGCCCGGCTCGCAGTGGCCGCCCATCTGCAGCCACATCCGCAGCTTCCGGTGCAGCGTGAGCAGCACCCGGCCGCGCTCGGGGTCGATCACCAGGGCGCTGGCCGTGAGATGACCCGCGTGACAGGCCTTCCACAGGCCGTCCGGGTGGGCCGCCAGATGGTCCAGGTAGGCCTGGCGCAGCTCTTCCTGGCCCTCGTACCCCTTCAGGACGAGGACCGCGTCGTCGTACAGGCTCACTCGGTGTCGTCGCCCTCGCCGTCGCCGCCCTCGGCCTCGCTGTTCCGGCCGCCGTCCTTCTTGCGCAGGTCGGGCTTGCCCGAGCCGCCCGCCGCCTCGCCGAGCATCTTGTCCAGCTCGGAGAAGTCCAGCTGCTCGCGGTGGACGAAGCCGTCCGGGTCGTCGAGGTCCGTCGCGGTCGGCAGCATGTCCGGGTGGGCCCACAGGCCGTCCCGGCCGTCGACCCCGCGCGCGTCCGTGAGCGAGGCCCACAGACGGGAGGCGTCGCGCAGCCGGCGCGGACGCAGCTCCAGGCCGATCAGCGTGGCGAACGTCTGCTCCGCCGGGCCGCCGGTCGCGCGGCGGCGGCGCAGCGTCTCGCGCAGGGCGTCGGCGGACGACAGGCGCGGCTTCGCGGCGGCGTGGACCACCGCGTCCACCCAGCCCTCCACGAGCGCCAGAGCGGTCTCCAGACGGGCCAGGGCGGCCTTCTGCTCGGGCGTGTCCTCCGGCTGGAACATGCCCTGCTGGAGCGCGTCCTGCAACTGCTCCGGGTTCTGCGGGTCGAACTGGCCGACCACGTCCTCCAGCTTGGCCGTGTCCACCTTGATGCCGCGCGCGTAGCCGTCGACCGCGCCGAACAGGTGCGAGCGCAGCCACGGCACGTGCGCGAACAGCCGCTGGTGCGCGGCCTCGCGCAGCGCCAGGTACAGCCGCACCTCCTCCTGCGGCACGCCCAGGTCCTTGCCGAACGCGGCCACGTTGGCCGGGAGCAGCGCGGCCTTGCCGGCCGGGCCCAGCGGCAGGCCGATGTCGGTCGAGCCGACGACCTCGCCCGCGAGCACGCCCACGGCCTGCCCGATCTGCGTGCCGAACATGGCGCCGCCCATCGAGCGCATCATGCCGATCAGCGGGCCCGCCATGGCCTGCATCTCCTCCGGCAGGACGTCGCCCATGGCCGCGCCGACGCGCTCGGCGACCGGGTCGACCAGCTCCTGCCAGGCGGGCAGGGTGGCCTCGACCCACTCCGCGCGCGACCAGGCCACCGCCGAGCCGGAGCCCGACGGCAGGGACGTCGCGTCGTCCAGCCACAGGTCGGCGAGACGGACGGCCTCCTCCACCGCCTTGCGCTCGGCCGGGCCGACACTGGCGTCCTTCGTGCCGTCCGAGGTGCCCTGGGCGACCGTCTGGCGGGCGATCTGCTTGGCCATGTCCCAGTTCACCGGGCCGCCCTCGTACGAGAGCATCTGGCCCAGCTGCTGGAACGCGGCGCCCAGGTCGGTGGGGTTCAGGGAACCGAACATGGCTGCGAGCGGGTTGTCGGCGCCGGGGCCGCCAAAGCCGCCGGCTCCGGGCAGGCCGCCGAAACCGAACGGATTGGCCGGTCCCTGCCCACCACCGCTCTGCTGGTCCTTCTTCTTGCCCTCGTCGCCGTCTTCCGGCTCCTCCGGCGGAAGGCCGAAACCGAATGGGGTGTCACTCACGGGATTCCTCGGCTGGTAAGGCCACCGGTTTCGCTCCGGCGGCGCGGCTGCCCGACAACACCACCCAGCGTAGACACCCCGACCCGATCGGGCCTCGGTGCTTCGCCCACGGAACGCCTGCGGCAGGATGGATGCACCTGGTACGTACGCGTCACTCGCGCCCGTACTGAAGACAACCGCTGGAGACGCCCGGTGAGTTCCCCAGATCCACAGGTTCGCGCAGCGCGAAACCACTCAGCCCACCCGTCGCCCGACCACCGCCCCTCGACGACGGCGCTGCGCGCCGGCGAGACGACTGCCGTGCGCGGGCCCGTCGTCGCGGTGACCGGCGCCGCCACCGGGGTCGGTGCCCTGCTCACCGAGCGACTCGCCGCCTCCGAGGAGATCAGGCAGGTCCTCGCCATCGACGAACGGCGCGGCGAGTGCGCCGAGGCGCAGTGGCACATCCTCGACGTCCGCGACCCCGCCATCGCGGACAAGCTGCGGGGCGCCGACGTCGTCGTCCACCTCGCGCTCGACCTCGACCTGGAGACCGATCCGGCGGCGCGCACCGCTTACAACGTCCGGGGGACACAGACCGTCCTGACCGCCGCCGCGGCGGCCGGCGTGCACCGGGTGGTGCTGTGCACCTCGGCGATGGTCTACGGCGCGCTGCCCGACAACGAGCTGCCGCTGTCGGAGGACGCGGAGCTGCGCGCCACCGCCGAGGCGACCGGCGTCGGGGACCTGCTGGAGATCGAACGCCTGGCCCGGCGGGCCCCCCGCGCGCACCCGGGCCTGAACGTCACCGTGGTACGGCCGGCCGTCCTGGTCGGCGGCACGGACACCGCGCTGACCAGGTACTTCGAGTCGCCGCGGCTGCTGGTCGTGGCCGGGTCGAGGCCCGCGTGGCAGTTCTGCCACGTCGAGGACCTGTGCAGCGCCCTGGAGTACGCCGTGCTGGAGAAGGTCGACGGGGAACTGGCCGTCGGCTGCGACGGGTGGCTGGAGCAGGAGGAGGTCGAGGAGCTGAGCGGCATCCGGCGGATGGAGCTGCCCTCGACGGTCGCGCTCGGCGCGGCGGCCCGGCTGCACCGGATCGGGCTCACCCCGTCCCCGGCCGGGGACCTCGCCTACACGATGTACCCCTGGGTGGTCAGCGGGAGCCGTCTGCACGATTCCGGATGGCGGCCGAAGTGGACCAACGAGGAGGTGCTCGCCGAGCTGCTGGAGGAGGTGTCCGGGCGGCACACCGTGGCCGGGCGGCGGCTGGGCCGGAAGGACGCGACGGCCGCCGGTGCGGCGGGGGCGACGGTCGCCCTGCTGGGCGCGGCCGCTGTCGTACGGCGGGCGCGGAAGGCCCGGCGACGCGTCTGACGTGCGGGGAGCAGCCGATGCGGAAGCCCTGCTGTAGGAGCCTCCAAGCGGCCCGCGCGCGTGCCTGCGGAAACTCGTATTCCGCGTTGTCGTCAGCGTGGGGCACGATGGGGGCATGGCGCATACGAACGATCACCCCGGTGAGCAGGCGGCTCAGGACCCCATCAAGCTGATCGGCATCCGGGAGACCCCGCTCTCCGTGGACGAGGTGTTCCAGGCCGTGGGCGACGACGCGGCCGGGGGTGTCGCGCTGTTCGTGGGGACCGTGCGGAACCACGACGGCGGTGCCGACGTGGACGCGCTCGGGTACTCCTGCCACCCGAGTGCCGAGGCCGAGATGCGGCGGGTCGCGGAGAAGGTCGTCGCGGACCACCCCGTGCGGGCGCTGGCCGCCGTCCACCGGGTGGGGGACCTGCGGGTCGGCGACCTGGCCGTCGTCGTCGCCGTGGCCTGCCCGCACCGTGCGGAGGCCTTCGACGCGTGCCGCAAGCTGATCGACGACCTCAAGCACGAGGTGCCCATCTGGAAGCACCAGAAGTTCTCGGACGGCACGGAGGAGTGGGTCGGCGCCTGCTGACCCCGTCCGACGGCGGCTCCGCCGGTCTCGGCCCGGCGCCCGCTGACTCACTCCAGGCTCCGCTCACTCCCCCCGCTCACCCGTCTGGTCCTCCCCCTTCCCCCGAAGGCGTCACACCGGGCACACCATTCGCTCGGGTTGCGTAACCGGCCCCCTAGCGTGAGCGTTGTCCGTGCAGGCGGTTAATCTGCTGATCAGTCATTTGCGGACGCTCACGGCGTATGGGAGGTCGGCATGGGGGTGCTTGTCTGGCTGTTGATCCCGCTCGTGGCCGCGGTCGGCGGTGGCCTGTGGGGAACGTGGGCGAATCGGACCCGCAAGACGCGGAGCGACGGCCCTGAGCTGGACGGATACGCCAGATTCCGCGAGGCCATGGAGAGGTCCCACACGGGTGCGCGCGGCGCCTGACGCGGGAGCCCTGACGGTGCGCTGACAGGGGCGTCCCGTACTGTCGTGCCATGCCACGCCGCACCGCGACGATGCTCGCCTCGACCCTGATGCTGATCGCGCTCCTGTGCGCGGGAGTCCTCATCCCCGTGCCGTACGCGGAGATGTCTCCCGGCCCGACCGTGAACACGCTCGGCGAGCACGACGGCGAGCCGGTGCTGCAGATCTCGGGGCACAAGACCTATCAGACGGACGGCCATCTGAACATGACCACCGTCCGCATCACCAGCGCCGACTACCGGATGAACCTCGTCGAGGCCGTCTACGGCTGGCTCGCCCACGACAGCAAGGTCATCCCGCACGACACGCTGTACCCGGACGGCAAGACGGAGGAGCAGTCCACCCAGGAGAACGCCGAGGAGTTCAGCCAGTCCCAGGAGAGTGCCAAGGTCGCCGCCCTGAAGGAGCTGGGCGTCCCGGTGAAGTCCTGGGTGATCGTCTCCACGGTCGTCAAGGGCTCCCCGGCGGAGGGCAGGCTGCACGCCGGTGACGTGATCAAGGCCGTGGACGGTACGGCGATCAAGCAGCCGTCCGACGTCGCCAAGCTGGTCACCCGGCACAAGCCGGGACAGAAGGTCGTCTTCACCGTCGTACCCGCCAAGGACCAGGCCGCCGCAGAGAAGGCGAACAGGACGGCGACCAGGACGCAGAACGTCACGATCACGACGACGGCCTCCCACGACACCGGGGCCAAGCGGGCCATCGTCGGCATCTCCGCCGGGACCGACCACACGTTCCCGTTCACCATCGACATCAAGCTCGCCGACGTCGGCGGTCCCAGCGCCGGCCTGATGTTCGCCCTCGGCATCTACGACAAGCTCACCCCGGGCAGCCTCACCGGCGGGAAGTTCGTCGCCGGCACCGGCACCATCGACGACAGCGGCACGGTCGGCCCGATCGGCGGCATCGACATGAAGACCCTCGGCGCGAGGGACCGCGGCGCCCAGTACTTCCTGACCCCCGCCGACAACTGCGCGGCTGCCGCCAAGGACACCCCCGGCGGGCTCACCCTGGTCAAGGTCAAGACCATCGGCGACGCGCTCGACGCGCTGAAGGACATCCGCACCGGGGACACCGCCGCCCTGCCGAAGTGCACCACCAAGGGCTGAGCGGGCCGTGACACGGCTGGGGGCGCCCCTGACCGTCAGGGGCGCCCCCAGCGCCGTGCCCCGGGCGGGCCGGGGACCGTCCGCGAACCGGATCAGTCCGCGAACGTCGCCGCCAGCGCGTCCGCCAGGCCCGGCACCAGGTCGGGGCCGGTGAGGACCTCCGTCGGGGAGTCCTTCTCCCGCAGCCGCAGCGCCGACTCGCGGCTGCCGTCGCGCAGCACGGCCACCGTCATCCGGACCTCCTGGCGCTCGGGGTGCTCCGCCACCCACCTGGCCAGCCCGGCCTCGTCCAGACCGGAGGGGACCTGGGCTTCGGCGGACGGCGGCAGCATCAGGCGCTCCACCGCGAGCGCGCAGCCGGCCACCGCGTCGGGCCAGGCGATGGTGCCGAGGAACTCGTCGAGCGGCTTGCCGGACGGGAGCTCGTCCTGCTCGATCGGGGTGAGACCGGCGGTCTCGGACTCGTCCTCCAGGCCCAGCTGGGCCGCGAGCGAGGGTTCCTGAGCCCGCAGCCGTGCGGTGTCTACGAGGGCGAAGAGGCGAGCGGGCTGGTCCCAGCCGAGGCCGGAGACGTACTCGTCGATCTCGAGTACGGCCCGGGTGAGCGGGTTCGCTGCCATGGGAGTGTTGGACATGGTCACAATCCTGCCTCGTTCCCGGCCGGAATCGGGAACCGAGTAAACCGTGAGTAAGTTGCATAGGTGTGGGCCCGCGATCACGGGGGGCCACGGCGGGCCCGCGAACCCGAGGGTCTGACGGATCGACAGCGAACTTCGAGGTGCGCACCTTGGCTTTCCAGATGCCGGACCGCGGCGGAGGCCCGACGGGGCCACGGATCAGAGCGGCCCGCCCGTCCCGGAGGGTCCGAGTCCTGCTCGTGACACTGGGCGTCCTTGCCGTGCTCGGCATGGCGTTCACCATGTTCGCGGGCTTCTGGACGGACTGGCTGTGGTACCGGTCGGTGCACTACTCGTCCGTGTTCACCACCACCCTGTCGACCAAGATCGGCCTCTTCTTCGTCTTCGGCCTGCTGATGGCCGCCGCGGTCGGGCTCAACATCTGGCTCGCGCACCGGCTGCGGCCCCCGCTCAGCGCCATGTCCATGGAGCAGCAGAGCCTCGACCGCTACCGCATGGCCATCGCGCCGTACAAGAAGTGGCTGCTGCTCGCCGTGACCGCCCTCGTCGGGCTGATCGCGGGCGCCTCCGCGTCGAGCCAGTGGCGGACCTGGCTGATGTGGGTGAACGGCGTGTCCTTCCACCAGAAGGACCCGCAGTTCCACCTGGACGTCTCCTTCTACGCCTTCGACCTGCCCTGGTACCGCTTCCTGCTGGGCTTCGGGTTCGCCGCCGCCATCCTGTGCCTGATCGCCGCAGCGCTCACGCACTACCTGTACGGCGGGCTGCGCGTCACCAGCCCGGGCGGGCGGGCCACGGCCGCCGCGACCGGACACCTGTCGGTCCTGCTCGGCATCTTCGTGGCCCTCAAGGCGGTCGCCTACTGGCTCGACCGGTACGGCCTCGCCGTCAAGTCCAGCGACTTCAAGGCGACCGGCAACTGGACCGGCCTGCGCTACGTCGACGCCAACGCCTATCTGCCGGCCAAGACGATCCTGTTCTGCATCGCCGTCATCTGCGCGCTGCTGTTCTTCGCCACCCTGTGGCGGCGCACCTGGCAGCTGCCGGTCATCGGCTTCGGCCTGATGGTTCTGTCGGCGATCCTGATCGGCGGTCTGTACCCGGCCATCGTGCAGAAGTTCCAGGTCCAGCCGAACGAGCAGGCCAAGGAGGCGCCGTACGTCCAGAAGAACCTGAAGGCGACCCGCGAGGCGTACGGCATCGACCAGGCCAAGGTCACCGAGTACCCGGGCAGGTCCACGACCTCCGACAAGACGAAGCTGCGCGACCAGGTCGACGCCACGGCCAGCATCCGCATCATGGACCCGAACGTCGTCTCGCCGACGTTCCAGCAGCTCCAGCAGATCAAGGCCTACTACGGATTCCCGACGAACCTCGACGTCGACCGGTACCCGAAGGACGGCAAGGAGCAGGACACCGTCATCGGTCTGCGCGAACTGAACCTCGACGGCATCCCGAAGAACAACTGGATCAACGACCACTTCCGGTACACGCACGGATTCGGCGTGGTGGCCGCCAAGGGCACCGAGGCCGATGCCGAGGGCCGGCCGGTCTTCACCGAGCAGAACCTCCCGTCCCAGGGCGACCTCGGGTCGTACGAACAGCGGATCTACTACGGCGAGAAGACCACCACGTACTCGATCGTCGGAGGCCCCCAGAAGGAGGTCGACTACTCCGACAACGATCGTGAGATGACCACCAGCTACCAGGGCAGGAGCGGGGTCAACCTCGACAACCCGGTCAACCGGGCCGCGTACGCGGTGGCGTTCAACGAGCCGCAGATCCTCTACTCGGGCGCGATCGGCAAGGGCTCCCGGATCCTGTACAACCGCACACCCAAGGAGCGCGTGGAGGCCGTCGCCCCCTGGCTGACCATCGACGGCGACGCGTACCCGGCGGTCGTGAACGGCCGCATCCAGTGGATCGTCGACGCGTACACGACGTCGAACGGCTACCCGTACTCCTCCCGTACGACCCTCGGTGACACGACGGCGGACTCGCTGACCGCGACGAACAACTCACGCGCGGTGGTGGCCCAGCAGAACCAGGTCAACTACATCCGCAACTCGGTGAAGGCGACCGTCGACGCGTACACCGGCGAGGTCAAGCTGTACCAGTGGGACACCCAGGACCCGGTGCTGAAGACCTGGATGAAGGCCTTCCCCGACACGGTGGAGCCGCGCAGCGCCATCTCCGCGGACCTGATGGACCATCTGCGCTATCCGCAGGACCTGTTCAAGGTGCAGCGCGAACTGCTCACCCGTTACCACGTGACGGACGCGCAGACCTTCCTCACCGGCAGCGAGGTCTGGGAGGTCCCGGACGACCCGACGAACAACTCGGGCAGCGCGGTGCCGCCGTACTACCTGAGCATGAGGATGCCGGGCCAGAGCGAGCAGGCGTTCTCGCTGACGACGACGTTCACGCCCAACGGGCGGGACAACCTCAGCGCCTTCATGGCCGTCGACTCCGACCCGCGCACCAGCGACTACGGCAGGATCAGGGTCCTGAAGCTGCCGACCAACACGACCGTCGACGGCCCCAAACAGGTGCAGAGCCAGTTCAACTCCGAATCGGCCATCGCCGAGACCATCAGCCTCCTCAGCCGCGGGCATTCGAAGGTCGAGTACGGCAATCTGCTGACCGTGCCGCTGGACGGGGGCCTGCTGTACGCGGAGCCCGTCTACGTCCGCGGCGGCTCGCTCAAGTACCCCTTGCTGAGGAAGGTTCTGGTCACCTACGAGGGCAAGACCGCGTTCAAGGACACCCTGGACGAGGCCCTCAACGAGGTGTTCGGGGTGAAGAGTTCCACCAAACCGCCGCAGACCGGTACCAACCCGCCCAACACCGCCAATCCGACGGTCAAACAGGCGCTGGAAGACGCCCAGAAGGCGTTCGACGCCGGGCAGCAGGCGCTGAAGAACGGGCCGGACTGGGACGCGTACGCCAAGGCGCAGAAGGACCTCCAGGACGCGCTGAAGCGAGCCGAGGAGGCCCAGGCCAAGGCCGGCGCCACCGGCGGCAAGAACGGCGACAGGAGCGCCGACAAGAGCGCCGGCGAGAACCGGAGTTGATCAAGACCTCCCCGCGCCGTGGTACGGTTGACACACAACGGCGCGGGGTGGAGCAGCTCGGTAGCTCGCTGGGCTCATAACCCAGAGGTCGCAGGTTCAAATCCTGTCCCCGCTACTGAAGTCGAAGGCCCGGATCCAACACGGATCCGGGCCTTCGTGGTGTGCGAACTCATGTACTGAGGGGAGGGACGGCCGCGCCGCCGTGGGGAGTTGGGCGGTCTGTGTTTGACTTGTCTCTCTGTGGGCATGTCGACAAAACGCTCAAGTGACCTCACGGGCTGCGGTATACCGGGTGTACCCAGGTTGCAGGTGGTGCGACGATGGACGTTATGGGGGACAAGGCAACTCTGTTCGAGTCAGGGCGATTTGTGCAGCCTTCCGACGTGGAGCCTGCCCGCGACGAAATGGTGGACATGGGGGAAGCCGCCGAGGAGACGCGCCTCGCGCTCGCCGCGCAGAGCGGTGACGCCGAGGCGGCCAGCGTCCTCGGAGCCATGCTGCTGCGCCGCGGCGACCTCGACGGAGCCGAACCCCACCTGCGCGCGGCCACCGCGGCCGGTGACCGGGCCGCCGCCAACAACCTGGGCGTCCTGCTGCACCAGCGCGGCTATCCGGAGGAGGCGGCCGGCTGGTGGCGGATCGCCGCTGTCGCCGGGTCCGCCGCCGCCGCGCACGCGCTCGGCCGCCACCACCGGGAGCGCGGGGACGAACCCGCCGCCGAGTACTGGCTGCGCCAGTCCGCCGAGCAGGGCCATGTCCTCGGTGCCTACGCGCTCGCCGACCTGCTGGAGCACCGCGGGGACGTCGGCGCCGAGCACTGGATGCGGGCCGCCGCGGAGCGCGGGCACCGGGAGGCCGCCTACCGGCTGGCGCGCGCGCTCGACCGCGCGGCCGGACACGGGGACGAGACCGGGGGCGACAACGCTGTCGCGGAGGCCGAGCAGTGGTACCGGCAGGCCGCCGCGCGCGGGCACCGGCGGGCCGCGCTCCAGCTCGGGGCGATCCTGGAGAAGCGCGGCGAGCTGAAGGAGGCCGGGCGCTGGTACCTGACCTCCGCCAAGGACGGCGAGCCGCGGGCCGCCTGCGCGCTCGGCTTCCTGCTGCGCGACGCCGGCGACACCGAGAGCGCGGCCGTGTGGTGGCTGCGCGCCGCCCAGGACGGCGACGGCAACGCGGCCAACGCGCTGGGCGCGCTGCACGCCGAGCGCGGCGAGACCCAGACCGCCGAGCGCTGGTACCGGGCCGCGCTGGACGCCGGCGACGACAACGGCGCCTACAACCTCGGGCTGCTCTGCGCCGAGCAGGGCCGGACCGCCCAGGCCGAGCAGTGGTACCGGCGGGCCGCGTACGCCGGGCACCGCGAGGCCGCCAACGCGCTGGCCATCCTGCTGCTCCAGAACGGCGACCCGACCGGAGCCGAGCCGTGGTTCTCCAAGGCCGCCGAGGCCGGAAGCGTGGACGCCGCGTTCAACCTCGGCATCCTCTACGCCGGGCGCGGCGAGGACGCGATGGCGCTGCGCTGGTACGAGCGGGCGGCGGCCGCCGGGCACGCCGAGGCCGCGCTCCAGGTCGGGATCGCCCGGCTGCGCGAGGGCGACGAGCAGGAAGCCGAACGGCATCTGCGGTGTGCGGCGGGCGGCGGCAGCGCGGAGGGCGCATACCGGCTCGCCACCCTGCTCGACGCGCGCCGGCCGCCGGAGCCCGCGCACGAGCTGGGGGAGACCGTGCAGGAGAAGACCGAGTGCGAGGAGTGGTACGAGCGTGCCGCCTCGCAGGGGCACCGGCGGGCGCAGGTGCGGGTCGGCATGCTCGCGGCGGCGCGCGGTGACGTGGTGGAGGCGGCGCGCTGGTACCGCGCGGCGGCCGAGGCCGGGTCGCGCAACGGCGCCTTCAACCTGGGGCTGCTGCTCGCCCGCGAGGGCAGCGAGCCGGAGGCGGCGGTGTGGTGGACCCGGGCCGCCGATGCCGGCCATGGGCGGGCGGCGCTGCGGCTGGCCCTCGTCTACGCGCGTCGCGGCGAGCTGGCGGAGGGGCAGCGGTGGGCCGACCGGGCGGTGGCGCTGGGGCCGGCGGAGGTGTCCGAGCGGGCGGGACGGCTGCGGGACGCGCTGCGGGAGGAGCTCTCGGCGTGACGCCGGACACCCCGGCCCCAACTGATTTGCTTCTGGATGCTTCCCTCACGTAGTGTCGTGTTCACCGACGCGGGGTGGAGCAGCTCGGTAGCTCGCTGGGCTCATAACCCAGAGGTCGCAGGTTCAAATCCTGTCCCCGCTACTGAAGGCCGAGGGCCGGAATCCAGAGATGGGTTCCGGCCCTCGGTGTTTTCGTGTGCGCGCACGGGCTGTCGTGCGGACGGCTCTCGTGTGTGCGCACGCATACGCGAAGAGCCCCGGCGGATGCCGGGGCTCGGAGGAGGCGGGAGGGGGCGGGGGGCTACGCGCCCGCGCAGTCCGGGCACAGCCCCCGGTACGTCACCTCGACGTCCGACACCGTGAAGCCGAAGCGCTCGGTGTCGGGGAGGTCGGCGAGGGGGTTGCCGGTCGGGTGCACGTCGCGGATCGCGCCGCACCGTGCGCAGACCAGGTGGTGGTGCGGCCGGTGCGCGTTCGGGTCGTACCGCTTGGCGCGCTTGTCCGTCGTGACTTCCAGCACCTCGCCGAGCGAGACCAGCTCGCCCAGTGTGTTGTAGACGGTGGCCCGGGAGATCTCGGGCAGCTTCGCGACAGCCCGTGCGTGGACCTCGTCGGCCGTCAGATGGACGTGCTCGCCGTTCAGGACCTCGGCCACCACGCGCCGCTGCGCGGTCATCCGCCATCCGCGTCCACGCAGCCGTTCCAGAAGGTCGCTCATGGCCACCAGCCTAACAGGAGGAGTCCCTAGGTCGGGAATAGGTGTGACTTTGGATCGTCGTTTGACTTAGACAATGTCCATTGTAGGATCGGATTCGGCTTTGGCCACAGGACAGGACTAGTCAGTGATGACGCAGGAGGCGTACGTGACGCAGGGACCGCTCACCACGGAGGCCGGTGCCCCGGTCGCCGACAACCAGAACAGCGAGACGGCGGGCGTCGGCGGGCCGGTCCTCGTCCAGGACCAGCTCCTGCTGGAGAAGCTGGCGCACTTCAACCGCGAGCGCATCCCGGAGCGCGTGGTGCACGCCCGTGGCGCCGGCGCGTACGGCACCTTCACCGTGACCGCCGATGTCACGCCGTACACCCGCGCCGCGTTCCTCTCCGAGGCCGGCAAGCAGACCGAGGTCTTCCTGCGCTTCTCGACCGTGGCCGGCAACCTCGGCGCGGCGGACGCCGTCCGCGACCCGCGCGGCTTCGCGCTGAAGTTCTACACCGAGGAGGGCAACTACGACCTCGTCGGCAACAACACCCCGGTCTTCTTCATCCGGGACGCGATCAAGTTCCCGGACTTCATCCACACCCAGAAGCGCGACCCGTACACCGGCTCCACGGAACCCGACAACGTGTGGGACTTCTGGTCCCTGTCGCCGGAGTCCACGCACCAGGTGACCTGGCTGTTCGGCGACCGCGGCATCCCCGCGTCGTACCGCCACATGGACGGCTTCGGCTCGCACACCTACCAGTGGAACAACGCGGCCGGCGAGGTCTTCTGGGTCAAGTACCACTTCAAGACCGACCAGGGGATCAAGAACCTCACCGCCGAGGAGGCCGAGGTCCTCGCGGGCAAGGACCCCGACTCCCACCAGCGCGACCTGCGCGAGGCGATCGAGCGCGGCGAGTTCCCGAGCTGGACCGTGGGCGTGCAGATCATGCCGGCGGCGGACGCGGCGACGTACCGCTTCAACCCGTTCGACCTGACCAAGGTCTGGCCGCACGCGGACTACCCGGTCATCGAGATCGGCAAGCTGGAGCTGAACCGCAACCCGCAGAACATCTTCGCCGAGGTCGAGCAGTCGATCTTCTCCCCGGCGCACTTCGTGCCCGGCATCGGCCCCTCGCCCGACAAGATGCTCCAGGGCCGGCTCTTCGCGTACGGCGACGCCCACCGCTACCGCGTCGGCATCAACGCCGACCACCTGCCGGTGAACCGACCGCACGCCACCGAGGCGCGCACCAACTCCCGTGACGGCTTCCTGTACGACGGGCGGCACGGCGGTGCGAAGAACTACGAGCCGAACAGCTTCGGCGGGCCGCAGCAGACCGGCCGTCCGCTCTGGCAGCCGTTCGACGGCTTCGCGGGCGGCACCGGCAACCACCCGACGCCCGCGCACGCCGAGGACGACGACTTCGTGCAGGCGGGCAACCTCTACCGGCTGATGTCGGAGGCGGAGAAGGAGCGGCTGATCGCCAACCTCGCGGGCGCGATCTCGCAGGTCTCGCGCGAGGACATCGTCGAGCGGGCGATCGGCAACTTCCGCAATGCCGACGCCGACTTCGGCAAGCGGCTGGAGGCGGCGGTGCAGGCGCTGCGCGGCTGAGCCGGCCGCCCTCGCGGCTGGCGGGCCGGACCCCACGGTGCTCGGGGTCCGGCCCGCTTCGCATGTCACAGCGCGGGCGTGGGCTCGCGGGCCGGGAGCCAGCGGCGGACGATGTCGCGGACCGAGACGATCCCGGCCACGTCACCGCCGTCGAGGACGACGAGGTGCCGGAAGCCGCCGTGCGCCATGGCGCGGGCCGCCTCCTCCAGGGTCCAGGTGGGGGCGGCGAAGACGACGTCGGTGGTGGTGTGGGCGTGGATGCGCTCCGCGTCCGGGTTCTGTCCGAGGCCGACGGAGTTGAGGATGTCGCGTTCGGTCAGGATGCCGATGCCGCCGGCGTCCGGGTCGAGGACCACGGCGGCGCCGACGCGGCGGGCGGACATCAGGGCGGCTGCCTGGCGGAGGGTGTGGGCGGGGCCGAGGGTGAGAATCACCGTGCTCATGGCGTCACGGACGAGCATGGACGGACCACCTCCTAGGAATCCCTGGGAACCGTGCGGGGATTCACAAGCTCACAAGTGGGGGTGGCCCCAGAGTGCCAGGTAAAGGGAGGGTCAACAAGAGGGCGCGCGACGCCAGTTGAGGGCGTGGCGGGAGTATCCCCGTTCCTCACGAGCGCGGGTTGAGATACCCCAGCAACTCGTCGTGCAGCAGGCCGTTGGACGCCGCCGCGTTGCCGCTGTGCGGACCCGGGCGGCCGTCGAGGCCGGTGAAGGTGCCGCCGGCCTCCGTCACGATGATCGCGTTGGCGGCCATGTCCCACAGCGACAGCTCCGGCTCGGCGCAGATGTCCACGGAGCCCTCGGCGACCATCATGTACGGCCAGAAGTCGCCGTACGCGCGCGTGCGCCACACCTGGCGGGACAGGTCCAGGAAGCCGTCGAGGCGGTTCTGCTCCTCCCAGCCGGAGAGCGAGGAGTACGCGAAGGAGGCGTCCGCGAGCCTGCCGACGCGCGAGACGTGGATGCGGCTCGCGGAGGTCAGGTTCCGGCCGGTGAAAGCGCCGTGGCCCTTCGCGGCCCACCAGCGGCGGCCGAGCGCGGGTGCGGAGACGACGCCGACGACGGGCTGGTAGCCTCCCTCGCCCGCCTCCATCAGCGAGATCAGGGTGGCCCAGACCGGGACGCCCCGGACGTAGTTCTTCGTGCCGTCGATGGGGTCGATCACCCAGCGGCGGGGGCCCGTGCCCTCGACGCCGTACTCCTCGCCGAGGACGGCGTCCCGCGGGCGGGCGCGCTGGAGCTGGCCGCGGATGAGTTCCTCCGCCGCCTTGTCCGCTTCGCTCACCGGGGTCATGTCCGGCTTCGTCTCCACCTTGAGGTCGAGGGCCCTGAAGCGGGCCGTGGTGGCGGCGTCGGCCGCGTCCGCGAGGACGTGGGCGAGGCGCAGGTCGTCGAGGTAGTCGGGCATGTGAGGAACGGTATCCGGCGGGGTCGGCAGGGGGCCACCGGGGGCGGCGGGAGTGCCCCGAAGGAGCGTGGCAACGGCGCGAGCGGCCACGGCGCACCCGCGGCCGGCGGGCGCCGGACGCACCCCGTGCCCCCACGCAAACCCTTGACAGTGCATACAAGCGCGTCAAATCTGGGCGCAGAGTCGGTGTGGTCCAGGGAGGCGAGGATGCCTGCTGCCCGGGAATCGCTGTTGGACGCCGCGTACACGGCGCTCGCGCGCCGGCCGTGGTCCGCGGTGCGGATGGTCGACGTGGCCGCGTCGGCCGGGGTGTCCCGGCAGACCCTGTACAACGAGTTCGGCGGCAAGGACGGCCTGGCCCGGGCCCTGGTGCGGCGGGAGGCCGACGGATACCTGGCCGGCGTCGAGCGGGCCCTCGCCGGCGCCGCCGAGGCACGGGACCGGCTCACCGCCACCGCCGAGTGGACGGCCACCGCGGCCCGGGACAACGCGCTGGTGCGGGCCATGCTCACCGGCTGCTGGACCGAGTGGCTGCCGAGCCCGCCGCTCACCGCCGTGCCCTCCACCACCGCGGTACCGGCACAGCGCCGGGCGGACGGGCCGCTGCCCGCGCCACGCGACTTCGTGCGGATCGTCCGGGACCGGGCGGCGACCGCGCTCGCCGGTCCGGGCGCCGACCCGGCCGACACCGCCGAGCTGCTCCGCTCCTGCGAGCTGGTCGTCCGTCTCGCCCTGTCCTGCGTGGCGGCGCCGCCGGGGGAGGGCGGGATGGAGGAGCTGGTCCGGGCGGTGCTGCCACGGCACCTGGTGCAGGGCCGGGGAGGGCAAGCGCTGCATCCCCGCGTCGCCGCGCCGGGTCCTAATGGGCGGAGCCGGACAGCTGGAGTCCGATCACCCCGACGATGACCAGGCTGATCGACACGATCTTCAGGGTGGAGACCAGGTCGCCGAGGAAGACCATGCCGTAGATAGCGGTGCCCGCCGCTCCGATGCCGGTCCACACGGCGTAGGCGGGGCCGACGTCCAGTTTCCGCAGGGACAGGGTGAGCAGACCGAAGCTGCCGAGGGCGAACGACGCGAAGGCGATCGTCGGCCACAGGCGGGTGAACCCGTGCGAGAGCTTGAGGCACACGGCGAAGCCGGTCTCCAGTATCCCGGCCACGATGACCAGCAGCCACGCCATGTGCGGTCCTCCCGTTGATCCCGGCTGGGTGCGATTATGCACTTACCGGCCTCGCACCCCGGCAAACAACGCGAGGCTCAGTCGCCCTCCTTGCGCTCCCGGGTGGCCAGCAGCCGGCGCAGCGAGTACAGGCGTGCCGGGTCCGCGTGCCCCTCCTCCACCCACGCGTCCAGCGCGCAGTCCGGCTCGTCGTGGCTGCACGCGCGCGGGCAGCCCTCCGTGCCGGGTTCGAGGTCGGGGAAGGCGTGGATCACCCGGGACGGGTCGATGTGCGCGAGCCCGAAGGAGCGGATCCCCGGGGTGTCGACGACCCAGCCTCCCCCACTCTCGGCTCCGCTCGAGCGGGAGGTGCCCCCGCCGCTCAGCGGCAGGGCGAGGGCCGAGGTGGTGGTGTGCCGGCCCCGGCCGGTCACCGCGTTGACGTGTCCCGTCGTACGCCGGCGGTCCTTGGGCACCAGCGCGTTGACCAGGGTCGTCTTGCCCACGCCCGAGTGGCCCACGAACGCGGTGATCTTGCCGTCGAGGTGGGCGCGCACCCGGTCCGCCGCGTCCCCGTTCTCCAGTTCCGCGCGGCTGGTGACGACGTACGGGATGTCGAGGTCGCCGTACAGCTCCAGCAGTTTGTCCGGCGGGGCCAGGTCCGACTTGGTCATCACCAGCAGCGGCTCCAGACCGCCGTCGAAGGCCGCGACCAGGCAGCGGTCGATCAGCCGGGGGCGGGGCTCGGGATCCGCCAGGGCCGTCACGATCGCCAGCTGGTCGGCGTTGGCGACGACCACCCGCTCGTACGGATCGTCGTCGTCGGCCGTGCGGCGCAGCACCGACGTCCGCTCCTCGATGCGGACGATCCGGGCGAGCGTGTCCTTCTGGCCGGACAGATCACCGACCAGGGCCACCCGGTCGCCCACCACGGCGGCCTTGCGGCCCAGCTCGCGCGCCTTCATCGCCATCACGATCCGGTCCCCGACCAGGCAGGTCAGCCGCCCCCGGTCGACGGTGAGGACCATGCCCTCGGCCGCGTCCTCGTGCTTGGGCCGGATGTTGGTCCGCGGCCGGTTGCCCTTGCGGTTGGGGCGGCTGCGGATGTCGTCCTCGTCGGTGTGCTTGCCGTAGCGGCGCATGGCGTGTCCCTACTGCCCGAGCATCCCGGTCCACAGCTCGGGGAAGTCCGGCAGGGTCTTCGCCGTCGTCGCCACGTTCTCGATCCGCACGCCCGGCACGGCCAGGCCGATGATCGCACCGGCGGTCGCCATGCGGTGGTCCTCGTAGGTGTGGAAGGTCCCGCCGTGCAGGGCGCGCGGGCGGATGTGCAG
The DNA here is from genome assembly GCF_040609555.1 of Streptomyces sp. NPDC004658. NCBI lineage: Bacteria > Bacillati > Actinomycetota > Actinomycetes > Kitasatosporales > Streptomycetaceae > Streptomyces > Streptomyces sp. NPDC004658. The sequence continues at coordinate 54,450 of NZ_JBEXKG010000022.1, read as the reverse complement.
GCCGTCGGCCGTCTCCGTGACGTCACCGCCCAGCTCGTTGATCTCCTTGGTGAGCGCGGCCAGCCGGTCCGTCTCGTGCAGCCGCAGATGGGCCACGCCCCGCAGGGTGGACGGGGAGTCGGCGAGCGCGGCCACCGCCGCGATGCCGGGGGTCAGCTCGCCCACGTCACCGAGGTCCACGTCGATGCCGTGGATCGTCCCCGAGCCGGTGAACTCCAGGCCGTACTCGGTCAGTTCGCAGGAACCGCCCATCTCGGTGAAGATCTCCCGCAGCCGGTCACCCGGCTGGGTGGTACGGGCCGGCCAGTCCGGGATCACCACCTTGCCGCCGGTGACCAGCGCCGCCGCCAGGAACGGCTGCGCGTTGGACAGGTCGGGCTCGATCGTCAGGTCCCGGCCGAGCAGCGCGCCCGGCGTCACCCGCCACACGTTCGGCTCGCCGCCCGACTCCGGCGTGTCCACCTGGGCGCCGACCGCGCGCAGCATGTCCACCGTCATCCGGATGTGCGGCATCGAGGGCAGGCTGGCGCCGGTGTGGCGGACCTCCACGCCCTGGTTGAAACGGGGGCCCGACAGCAGCAGCGCGGACACGAACTGTGACGAGGAGGAGGCGTCGATCGACACCGGGCCGCCGTCCAGGGCCCCGCCGCCGTGCACGGTCAGCGGCAGCGTGCCCCGGCCGTCGTCGTCGATCCGGGCACCGAGCACCCGCAGCGCGTCGATCACTCCGTTCAGGGGGCGCTCGTACGACCGCGGGTCCCCGTCGAACCGGACCGGGCCGTCGGCCAGCGCGGCCACCGGCGGCAGGAACCGCATCACCGTGCCCGCGTTGCCGACGTCGACCGTGGCCGGGCCGGACAGGCCCGTGGGCAGCACCCGCCATGCCTCGCCGGTGCCGTCCGGGCCCACGCCCTCCTCGATCTCCACGCCCATGGCGCGCAGGGCGCCGGCCATCAGCAGGGTGTCGCGGGACCGCAGCGGGCGGCGCAGCCAGCCGGGCTCGGAGGCCAGGGCCGCGAGGACCAGGGCGCGGTTGGTGACCGACTTGGACCCCGGCACGTGGACCGTCGCGTCGACGGCTCCGCTCGCGTGCGGGGCGGGCCAGAGGGCGGTGGAGGAGGTGTTCGGGGCCATGGGGCCACTTTATAAGGAGGGCCCGGTGTCAACCTTCCAGCAGCCAGCGGCCCCCGCCGATGAGCGAGCACACCGACACCGCGTGGAACAGGAACAGCCACAGGCCCGCCGGCACGTGCGTCAGCCGCGACAACTGGTCCGCGTCGGAGTCCCCGGCCCCCGACCGGGACCGCTTGGCCTGGAGCTCGAACGGCGGCCGTACCCCGCCGGCCAGCAGGAACCACACCACCGCGTACGCGAACGCGGCCTGCACCTGCGGCCCCGTCAGCCAGGACACCAGCAGGAAGGCCCCGCCCGCGAGCAGCACGGTCAGCACGCCGTACGCGTTGCGGATCATCACCAGCATCGCCACCAGCAGGGCGGTGGCCGCCCACAGCAGGACGGTGATGCGCCCGGCGGCCAGCAGCGCGGCCCCGCCGAGGCCCAGCAGGGAGGGGGCCGTGTACCCCGCGGCGGCCGTCAGGATCATGCCCAGTCCGTACGGCTTGCCCCGGCTCACGGTGAGCCCGCTGGTGTCGGAGTGCAGCCGGATCCCGGTGAGCTGCCGGCCGGTGAGCAGGGCCACCAGGCCGTGACCGCCCTCGTGCGCGATGGTGATCGCGTTGCGGGATATCCGCCACACCGGGTGCGGGACGACCACGGCGAGCGCGGCGGCCAGCGTGGCCAGCACCACCCACAGGTCGGGATCGGGCTGGGTTCCGGTGAGCCGGTCCCAGAGGTCGGGCAGCGCGGTGGCGGCGAGGCTGTCCATCGGTCGGAGTGGCTCCCTACTGGTACGGAGTCTGGCAGTGTGGCACGTATGTGCGGACGGTATGCATCGAGTCGTGGGCCCGAGGATCTCGCGGGAATCTTCGAAGTCGAGAAGTGGGAGCCCGAGGAGGGCTTGGAGCCCGACTACAACGTGGCGCCCACCAAGGAGGTCTACGCCGTCCTGGACCGCCCCCTGAAAGACGCGGACTCTCCGCGTCCGGTTCGCCAGCTGCGCACGCTGACGTGGGGACTGGTGCCGTCCTGGGCCAAGACCCCGGAGGGCGGCGCCCGGATGATCAACGCCCGCGCGGAGACCGTGCACGAGAAGCCCGCCTACCGGCGCGCCTTCGCCACCCGCCGCTGCATCCTGCCGGCCGACGGCTACTACGAGTGGGTCACCGGCGCGCAGGAACGCGACCTGGAGGTGGAGGGCAAGAAGAAGCGGCCGCGCAAGCAGCCGTACTTCGTGCTGCCCGCCGACGGCTCGGTGTTCGCGATGGCCGGCCTGTACGAGTTCTGGCGCGACCGGACCCTGCCCGACGACCACCCGCGGGCCTGGTGGGTCACCTGCTCCGTGATCACCACCGAGGCGGAGCAGACCCCGCTGGCCGTGGCCCCCGCCGAGGGCCCGGGCTCGCTCGCCGAGATCCACCCCCGGATGCCGCTGATGCTCACCCCCGACCGCTGGGACGCCTGGCTCGACCCCTCCCGCACCGACCCCGACGACCTGCGCGGGCTGCTCACCCCGCCACCGGCCGGCCTCATGCGCGCCTACCCGGTCTCCACCGCCGTCAGCAACGTCCGCAACAACGGCCCGGAGCTGCTGAAGGAGCTGGACGGACCGGAAGAGGGCACACTCTTCTGACGTGACCCACGTGACGGATGTGACCGCGCAGACGGTCGGTACGGACGCCGGGGACGCCCGGATCACCTGGCACCCGGCGAAGAAGGCACGGCTGGTGCTGGCCGTGAGCCACGGCGCCGGCGGCGGCATCGAGGCCCGCGACCTCCAGGCCCTCGCGGCCGCCCTGCCCGCCGACGGCGTGACCGTCGCCCTCGTCGAGCAGCCCTGGCGGGTCGCCGGCAAGAAGGTCGCCCCCGCGCCGAAGACCCTGGACACCGGGTGGCGGGGCGTGTGGCCCGCGCTCGCGGAACCCGGCCTGCCGGTGATCTCCGGGGGCCGCAGCGCCGGCGCCCGGGTCGCCTGCCGCATGGCGGCCGGGCTCGGCGCCCACGCCGTGCTCGCGCTGAGCTTCCCGCTGCACCCGCCGGGCAAGCCGGAGAAGTCCCGGGCCGAGGAGCTGCTGGGGGCCGGGGTGCCCACGCTGGTCGTCCAGGGCGGCAACGACCCCTTTGGCAGGCCGGCGGAGTTCCCGGAGGGTGACTTCCGGCTCGTCGAGGTGCCGTACGGCGATCACGGATTCGCCGTGCCCAAGCGCGCGGAGATCACCCAGGACCGGGCGCTGGAGATCGTCACCGGCGCGGTACGGGAGTGGATCGCGTCACTCGGGTGACCCGGGAATGCTGGGCGGCGGGCCGCTGTTGAGCCGGACGGAAGTGCCGACGGCTTCGGCACGGACGTCGTAGGAGAGGAAGTCCGCCGCATGGGTTCGACCATCTGCCCGGCCCGCAGCAGCCGCACTGACCTGGACTGGTCCGTGCTGCACGCGGCCAAGACCGCTCCTATTCGAGCGGCGGCAGGCACGGGTCGTGTTCTATCCTCCGAATCGAGTGGGATCGGTTTCGGTCCCGCCCGTGATCTTGAGGAGGTGGGTCCGGTCACCGGTACCGACGCAGGGACCGACAACGGCCAGGCGGAGCTGCCCGAGGGCCAGGGCATCAGCGCGGACGCGTCCGACGAGTCGACCGCGGCGCGCAGCGCGCGCTTCGAACGGGACGCGCTCGAATTCCTCGACCAGATGTACTCGGCCGCGCTGCGCATGACGCGCAACCCGGCCGACGCCGAGGACCTGGTGCAGGAGACGTACGCCAAGGCGTACGCGTCCTTCCACCAGTTCCGCGAGGGCACCAACCTCAAGGCGTGGCTGTACCGCATCCTCACCAACACCTTCATCAACTCCTACCGCAAGAAGCAGCGCGAGCCCCAGCGCTCCGCCGCGGAGGAGATCGAGGACTGGCAGCTCGCCCGTGCCGAGTCGCACATGTCGACCGGCCTGCGCTCCGCCGAGTCGCAGGCGCTCGACCACCTGCCCGACTCGGACGTGAAGGAAGCGCTCCAGGCCATCCCCGAGGAGTTCCGCATCGCCGTGTATCTCGCGGACGTCGAGGGGTTTGCCTACAAGGAGATCGCGGACATCATGGGGACACCCATCGGTACGGTGATGTCCCGGCTGCACCGGGGCCGCCGTCAGCTGCGCGGCATGCTGGAGGACTACGCCCGTGAGCGCGGGCTGGTCCCGGCCGGCGCCGGAGAGTCGAACGAAGCGAAAGGCTCGGGCTCATGAGCTGCGGAGAGCCGCACGAGACGGACTGCAGTGAGGTCCTGGACCACCTGTACGAGTTCCTCGACAGCGAGATGCCGGACGTCGATCGCGACAAGTTCCAGCACCACTTCGAGGAATGCTCGCCGTGCCTGGAGAAGTACGGCCTGGAGCAGGCCGTGAAGAAGCTGGTGAAGCGGTGCTGCGGGCATGACGACGTGCCCGCCGACCTGCGGGCCAAGGTCATGGGGCGGATCGAGCTGATCCGCTCCGGGCAGACCGTGCCGCAGCACGACGTGGCCAAGGCCCCGGCGGCGCAGCAGGAGTCCTGACACGCCGGGGCATATCACCCGAACGTGCTAATCCTCAGGTCATAGGCCCCACACCCCCCGATCCCCGCCCTAGGCTCCGAGCCTGGAGGAGGCACGGTCGGGGAGGGCGTGATGGACGCGGTACCGGCAAGGGCACGCGGCTATGTCACCGCCGTCGCCCTGTCGGCAGCCCTCTGCCTGCTGCCCCTGCCGGAGACGCACACCCCCTGGTGGGCGCTGGCCCTGCTCGCCGCGCTCTACGCGGCCTGCGAGCACGTCGTACGCCACCGCTTCGGCGGCACCTTCTACCCCGTGCTGCTCGCCGGTGCTTTCCTCCTGCCCCCGGCCGCCGCCGCGCTCGTCCCGGTGCCCGCCGCGCTGCTCTCCCCGGTGGAGCACCGGCCCGCCGTGGTCCGGCGCGTGTGGCGGGCCGCGCAGCCGGCGCTGGCCGTGTGGGCCGCGGCCCGGACACACCGCGCGCTCGGCGGCGAGGACGCCGTCGTCGGCGGCTCCGACTTCCCCTCCGCCCTGCTGCCCGCCGGCGCGGCCGTCCTCGCGTTCTGCCTGGTGCTCACCGCGCTCGACGGCGGTCTGCGCGCGGCGGCCGGGCTGGTGCCGCTGCGGCGGGCCTGGCGCGGACTGCTGGCGCGCTCGCTCGCCCCCGTCGCGGTGCACGGACTCGCCGGACTGATGATGGCCGTGCTCTGGCGCAGCCCCTACGGCCCGGTCGCCGCACTCCTCGTGCTGCTGCCGATGGGCGTCTCCTGGTGGGTCTTCGCGCAGTACCACCGCGAACGCGCCGCCCACCAGGCCACCATCCGCGCCCTCGTCCAGGCCGTCGACATCAAGGACGGCTACACCCGCGGCCACAGCGAACGCGTCGGACACGCCTCCGTGCTGATCGCCCGGGAACTCGGCATGGACGACGACCGCGTCGAGGTGCTGCGCTTCGCCGGCATCCTGCACGACGTCGGCAAGCTGGGCGTGCCCACCCGGCTGCTGCGCAAGGAGGGCCCGCTCACCCCGCAGGAGCGGCGGATCATCGAACTGCACCCCGAGTACGGCCACGAGATGGTCCGCGGGATCTCCTTCCTCGGCGAGGCCCGCGCGGCCATCCTCCACCACCACGAACGGCTCGACGGCAGCGGCTACCCGTACGGCCTGGCGGGCAGCCAGATCCCCGAGTGCGCCCGGATCGTCGCCGTCGCCGACGCCTTCGACGCCATGACCTCCACCCGCTGCTACAGCAGGGCCCGCCCGGTCGAGGCCGCCGTGGCGGAACTGGAGCGCTGCGCCGGGGCGCACTTCGACCCCCGCATGGTCGGCGCGCTCGTCCGCGCCCTGCGCCGCTCCGGCTGGCATCCGGCGGTCACCGCCGACGAACCCGGATACGGCACCCCGCCCGCGGAGCGGACCCCCAGCACCGGGGCGCCCCGATGACCGCCCTGCGGCTGATCCACGGCGCCACCGCCCTCGTCGCGGCCGGCTCCCTCGCCGTCACCCTCTGCACCGGCCTGCACGACCGGGGCGTCGCGCTCGCCTTCGGCGTGCTCATAGCCGTCGGCGAACTGACCCGCTGGAGCGACGAGCAGGGGCAGCGGCAGGCCGCGCCCCTCGGCGCCGCCGGCGCCCTGTCCTACGCCCTGCTGGGCGCCGACGCCGGGCGGCCCGGCCAGCACGGCGCCGCCCAGGTCGTCACCGTGGTCCTCGTCGCCACCGTGCTCGGCGCCGTCCCGCACATCTGGTCCGGCCACAGCCCCACCGCCGACCACCTCGCCCGCCGCGTCCTCACCGTGGGCTTCGCCGCGGTCTGCTTCCAACCCCTGTACGGCCAGGGCGTCTTCGCCCACTGGGGCGGCCCCGCCTACGCCCTCCTGCTGCTCACCCTGCTCGCCCTCACCTCCCTGTGCGGCGCGGTCCTGGGCGCCGCGCTCGCCCACTGCCGCACCCGCTGGCCGTTCGGCCCGCTGCTGCGCGAGGAGCTGCGCGGACTGCTCGGCATCGGCTCCGCCATCTGCGCGACCGGCGCGGTGATGGCACTCGCGGTCGCCGTCGTCGGCCTGTGGGCGCTGCCCGTGTTCTGCCTGCCCATGCTGCTCGTCCAGCTCTCCCTGCGCCGGTACGCGGCCGTCCGCGCCACCTACCGGCAGACCATCGCCTCCCTCGCCCGCGCCACCGAGATCGCCGGCTGCACCCCCGCCGGGCACGCCCGCCGCGTCGCCGCGCTCAGCCTCGCCGTCGGCCGGGACCTCGGCCTGACCGGGCCCGAACTGACCGTGCTGGAGTACGCGGCCCTGATGCACGACATCGGCCAGCTCAGCCTGGTCGACCCGGTCCCGGCCGGCGCCACCGCCGGCCTGCCCGCCGCCGAGCAGCGGCGCATCGCCCTGCTCGGCGGGGCCGTCGTCCGGCAGACCGGCGTGGACGCGGCCGTCGCCGTCGTCGTGGAGCGGCAGGCCGACCCCTACCGGGAGCAGCCGCTCGCCGCCCGGATCGTCCGGGCCGTGAACGCCTACGAGGAGAAGACCCGGGACGCCGGTCCCGACGGCCCGCTGCGCGCCCTGGAGGAGCTGCGCCTCGGCACCGCCGGCGACTACGCTCCCGAGGTCGTGGAGTCGCTCGCCCGGGTGCTGGCCAGGCATCCCGGCGTGCGGGAGCGCGTGCCGGTGCGGCGAACGGGACTGTCTGACCCCGCGCCCGGCTGGGTAACCCATGGGTAATGAGCGCCTTTCCCGCGGCACGTGGTTGGATGCGAGGGAGAGGGTGTCCGGGGGCACAAGCCAGCCCACAGCGGGAAATGGAACTGGCAGGCGGGAATCGTGAGGATCTTCGGCAAGGGACGGCACCGGCCCTCCGCCTCCTGGCGGCAGGCCACCGACCGCGCGTTCACACTCATCGGCGACGGCCGGTACGAGGACGCGGGCGAGCTGCTGACACGCGCCGCCGATCTGGAGCCCTGGCTGTCGGAGTCCTGGTTCAACCTCGCCCTGCTGCACAAGTTCCGGCACGACTGGGAGCAGGCGCGCGCGGCCGGGCTGCGCGCGGTCGCCCTGCTCGACCGGGAGACGGGGGCGCCGGACTGGTGGAACGTCGGCATCGCCGCGACCGCCCTTCAGGACTGGCCGCTGGCCCGCCGCGCCTGGCAGGCGTACGGGCTGAAGGTGCCCGGGGGCTCCGCGGCCGCCGCGGAGCCCGTCGGCATGGAGCTGGGCAGTGCGGCCGTGCGGCTCTCCCCGGAGGGGGAGGCCGAGGTGGTCTGGGGCCGCCGGCTGGACCCGGCGCGGATCGAGGTGCTGTCGATCCCGCTGCCGTCGTCCGGGCGGCGCTGGGGCGAGGTCGTGCTGCACGACGGTGTCCCGCACGGCGAGCGCACCACGTCCACCGGGCACTCCTACCCGGTCTTCGACGAGATCGAGCTGTGGGCGCCGTCGCCCGTGCCCACCTGGGTGGTCCTGCTGGAGGCGGCCACCGAGGCGGACCGGGACGCGCTGGAGCAACTGGCCGCGGACGCGGGGTTCGCGGCGGAGGACTGGTCGTCGTCGGTGCGGCTGCTGTGCCGGATGTGCAGCGAGTCGCGCATGCCGTCCGACGAGGGCGACGGAGTGCACCTGGACCCGCACGACCACAGCGAGCCGGGTCACCCCGGGCCGCTCGGGCACCGGACGGACGGGCAGCTGTGGGTGCCGGAGCGGGAGTGCGGCGTCGCGGCCCCGGCCTCGCTCGTGCGGGGGCTGCTCGACGGGTGGGTCGCGGACAGCCCGGACTCGCGGGACTGGCGCGATCTGGAAGAGGTCTGCTGACCAGGCGCCGTACCCTGTATCAGCAACATCTCCCCCCTGTTCTTTGAGGAAGGCGTACGTCGGTCATGGCGCAGCAGGACACCGATCAGCAGCACGCGGGCGTGCTCCCCGTCGACGACGAGGGCTATGTCGTCGACACGGAGGACTGCGAGGAGCGCGAGAGTGCCTGGCGCGAGCGCGGCACCTCCCGGCCGATCACGGTCGTCGGCAATCCGGTGCTGCACAAGGAGTGCAAGGACGTCACCGAGTTCGGCGAGGAGCTGCAGCAGCTGGTCGCCGACATGTTCGCCAGCCAGCGCACCGCCGAGGGCGTGGGCCTGGCCGCCAACCAGATCGGCGTCGACCTGAAGGTCTTCGTCTACGACTGCCAGGACGACGAGGGCGTCCGGCACGTCGGCGTGGTGTGCAACCCGAAGCTGGTCGACCTGCCCGCCGAGAAGCGCCGGCTGGACGACAGCAACGAGGGCTGCCTCTCCGTGCCCACGGCGTACGCGTCGCTCGCCCGGCCCGACTACGCCGAGGTGACCGGCCAGGACGAGCAGGGCAACCCGATCAAGGTCCGCGGCACCGGCTACTTCGCACGCTGTTTGCAGCACGAGACCGACCACCTCTACGGCTACCTGTACATCGACCGGCTGTCGAAGCGGGACCGCAAGGACGCGCTGCGGCAGATGGCGGAGAACGAGCCACGCTACCCCGTGGTCGCCAACGACTGACCAGGGCTGCGCGGTAGGGGCGCCCCGGCCGGGAACCTCCCTGGCCGGGGCGCCTTCGTGCTGCCGTGCTCCGCTCGTTCGTGCGTCGTACAACTGGTCCCCTTCTGGGCGCCTAGTGATCCTTAACCAGTCACGCAAGGGGAGATTCGAGGCAGCTTGGGGTGGTGAATGGAGCAAATCCGTTCCCACGGCGGTCAGTTGTGGTGCTGAATGGAAGTGCGGGATACGCAACGGCGCACGCCCGGCACAACGGGAGGGGTGTGCGCTCCTGGCGGCTGAGAGGGGTTTGTTCGTGCAAGCTTTCCCACACAGCACCACAGCGACGCAGACAGCGGTCGTAGTCCCACCGTCACTGGCACTCCCGGTGATCGAGTCCGCCTTTCCCCGGCAACTGCATCCGTATTGGCCGCGACTCCAGGAGAAGACCCGGCTCTGGCTCCTGGAAAATCGGCTCATGCCGCCGGCCAAGGTCCAGGAATATGCCGACGGCCTGTGCTACACCGACCTCATGGCGGGCTACTACACAGGTGCCGCCGACGAGGTCCTCCAGGCCATAGCCGACTACAGCGCCTGGTTCTTCGTCTGGGACGACCGCCACGACCGCGACATCGTGCACGGCCGGGCGGGCGACTGGCGGCGGCTGCGGTACCGGCTGCACGCGGCTCTGGACGCACCCAGGCACCATCTGGGCCACCCCGACCCGCTGGTGGCGGGCTTCGCGGACAGCGTCCTGCGGCTGTACGGCTTCCTGTCGCCCACCTGGAACCAGCGGTTCGCCCGGCACTTCCACGCGGTGATCGAGGCCTACGACCGTGAATTCCGCAACCGCACCGAGGGATACATACCCGGTGTCGAGGAATACCTCGCCCTGCGCCGGCTCACCTTCGCGCACTGGATATGGACGGACCTCCTCGAACCCAGTGCCGGATACGAACTCCCGGACGCCGTACGGAAAAACCCGGCGTACCGCCGGGCGGCCCTCCTCAGTCAGGAATTCGCCGCCTGGTACAACGACCTCTGCTCGCTGCCGAAGGAAATAGCGGGCGACGAGGTGCACAACCTCGGAATCAGCCTCGTCACCCACGCGGGGCTGACCCTCGAAGAAGCGGTGGACGACGTCCGGCGGCGCGTCGAGGAATGTGTCAGCGAATTCCTCGAAGCCGAGCGGGACGCCTTGCGGTTCGCCCGCGAGATCGACGACGGAACGGTCCGCGGAAAAGAGTTGAGCACCGCAGTCCAGGCCTGCGTCAGCAGTATGCGCAACTGGTTCAGCTCCGTCTACTGGTTCCACCACGAGTCCGGCCGGTACATGGTCGACAGCTGGGACGACCGCTCCACGCCCCCGTACGTCACGAACGAAGCGGCAGGTGAGAAATGACCGTCGAGTCGGTACAGCCCGCGAACGCCGGTACGCCCGGAACCCCCGGGACGCCCGGGAACCCCGAGACGCTCGACCTGCGGGAACCGCCCCTGGCCGGTGGTGCCGTACCGGTCCTCGGGCACGGCCTGAAACTGGTCCGCGACCCGCTCGCCTTCATGTCCCGGCTGCGCGACCACGGAGACGTCGTCCGCCTGAAGCTCGGCCCCAAGACGGTGTACGCCGTGACCACCCCGGCGCTCACCGGGGCGCTGGCCCTCAGCCCCGACTTCAAGATCGACGGCCCGCTGTGGGAGTCCCTCGAAGGCCTGCTCGGCAAGGAGGGCGTGGCCACCGCGAACGGCCCCCGGCACCGCCGGCAGCGGCGCACCATACAGCCCGCCTTCCGGCTCGACGCGATACCCGGCTACGGCCCGATCATGGAGGAGGAGGCGCACGCGCTGACCGACCGCTGGAAACCCGGCGGCACCGTCGACTGCACCTCCGAGTCCTTCCGGGTCGCCGTCCGCATCGCGGCCCGCTGCCTGCTGCGCGGCGACTACATGGACGAGCGCGCGGAACGGCTCAGCGTCGACCTCGCCACCGTCTTCCGCGGTATGTACCGCCGGATGGTGATCCCGCTCGGGCCGCTCTACCGGCTGCCGTTCCCGGCCAACCGAGAATTCAACCAGGCGCTGGCCGATTTGCATCTGCTGGTGGACGAGATCGTCGCCGAGCGGAGGGCATCTGGTCAAAAGCCGGACGATTTGCTGACGGCATTGCTGGAGGCGAAGGACGACAATGGCGACCCCATCGGGGAACAGGAGATCCACGACCAGGTCGTCGCCATACTCACCCCCGGCAGCGAAACAGTCGCGTCCACGATCATGTGGCTGCTCCAGGTCCTCGCCGAACACCCGGAACACGCCGAGAAGGTACGGACCGAGGTCGAATCCGTGACCGGTGGTCGACCGGTCGGATTCGAGCACGTCCGCTCACTCACACACACCAACAATGTCGTCGTCGAGGCCATGCGACTCCGGCCCGCCGTATGGATATTGACGCGGCGCGCGGTGACCGACACCGCGCTCGGCGGCTATCGCATTCCGGCGGGGGCGGACATCGTCTACAGCCCGTACGCCATCCAGCGCGACGCCCGCTCCTACGCCCGGCACCTCGACTTCGACCCCGACCGCTGGCTGCCCGAGCGGGCCAAGGAGGTGCCGAAGTACGCGATGAGCCCGTTCAGCGTGGGCAACCGCAAGTGCCCCAGCGACCACTTCTCCATGACCCAGCTGAGCCTGATCACCGCGGCGATCTCCGCGAAGTACCGCTTCGAGCAGGTCAGCGGGTCCGACGACACCACCCGCGTGGGCATCACCCTCCGCCCGCAGAACCTGCTGCTGCGGGCGATGCCCTGGTAGGCCACCTGGTACCGGCGCGCGCTCAGGCGGCCTGCGGGCCCCGGAACGCGCGCCGGTAGGCGTTCGGGGTCGTCCCCAGCGCCCGGACGAACTGGTGGCGCAGCGCGGCGGCGGTACCGAACCCGGTGCGCCAGGCGATGGCGTCCATGGTCTCGTCCGTGCCCTCCAGCAACTCCTGTGCCAGCAGCACCCGTTGGCGAAGGATCCACCGGTACGGCGTGGTCCCGGTCTCCTGCTGGAAGCGCCGGGCGAAGGTGCGCGGCGCCATATGGGCGCGGGCGGCGAGCTGCTCGACGGTCACCTCCTGGTCGAGGTGGGCCTCCATCCACGCGAGCACCTCCCCGACCGTGTCGCAGGGCGCCTTCGGCAGGGGCCGCTCGATGAACTGCGCCTGCCCGCCGTCCCGGTGCGGGGGCACCACCATCCGGCGGGCGATCTTGTTGGCCACCTCCGGTCCCTGCTCCTTGCGCACGATGTGCAGACAGGCGTCGATCCCGGCGGCGGTGCCGGCGGAGGTGATCACGGGGTCCTCGTCCACGTACAGCACGTCCGGCTCGACCGTGAGCCGCGGATAGCGCCGGGACAACTGCTCGGCGTTGTGCCAGTGCGCCGCGCACCGCCGCCCGTCCAGCAGCCCCGCCGCGGCCAGCACGAACACCCCGGAGCAGACGCTGAGCACCCGGGTGCCCCGGTCCACGGCGCGCCGCAGCGCCGCCAGCAGCTCCGGCGGATACTCGCGCTCCGTATAGGTCTCACCGGCCGGCACGGCGATCAGATCGGCCTCTTCCAGCCGTTCCAGTCCGTGCGGCGTGGACACGGTGAACCCGCAGTGGGTGCTCAGGACGGGCCCCTCCGCCGACACCACGGCGAAGTCGTACACGGGCAGCCCGTCGTCGCTGCGGTCGATGCCGAACACCTCGCACACGACACCCAGCTCGAAGGGATGCACCCCGTCCAGCAGCACGGCCGCCACGTTCTTCAGCATGCTGCCAGTGTGCCTCGACAGTGGCAGGAATTCGAGGCTCTACGGCAGTCCTGCCACTCCCGGTAAGGCGTGTCCGGCGCGACAGTGGTGTCATGAACGGAAACCAGATTGAAGGCCTGATCGGAATGCTCGCCACCCTCGGGATCCTGGTCCTCCTGGTCCTCCCGTCCGTGCTCGGCATCGTGCGCGACCGGCGCATCGACCGCCAGCTCAAGGCGGCCGAGCGGCCGGCGACACCCCGGCCCACCCAGCCGGCGCAGGAGCCCGAGCCCCGCAGGAGGCGCCACGGCGCGGCCCACCCCGCCTGACGAGCCCTGCCCACCCGCTGTGTAACCTCGCCTCCCACACCACAAGGGGAGGGAACATGCGAGGCAGAACGGCCGGGAAGGCCTGGGCCCTGGCGGGCGGGGCCGCGGCCCTGACGCTGCTGACCGCGACGGGCGCCCACGCGGAGGGCAGGGGAGACATCCGCGTCGTGAAGACCGTCGTCAACAAGGGCGGGAACGTGATCGTCGGGACGTCGAAGAAGGTCACGTTCCCCATCGACCTCACGATCAAGGACAACTCCGGCGTGAAGGGGGTGACCGATGCCGGCACTCTCAACACGACCTACGGCTGGGGCTTCTTCGAGTGGACCGGGACGTCCTGCGTGAAGAAGTCGCACACCACGTCGGTGTGCACGGTCACGATGACGGTCGCCCCGGCCTGGATCCGCGACAGCGATGACATGGACAGCAACAAGCTGGCCGGCGTCTGGCAGGTCGACGCCACCGTCAAGGCGAACGACGGCGACTACTGGATCTCCGACCGGATCGCCGAGTACAAGGTCAAGCGGGCCTCGCGACTGACCACGGACGCCTCGCCCGAGCCCGTCGCCAAGGGCGCCAAGCTGACCGTCACCGGCAAGCTGTCCCGGGCGAACTGGGAGGACCTGAAGTACCACGGGTTCGCCGGGCAGAACGTGCAGCTCCAGTTCAAGGCGGACGGCGCCGCCCACTACCGCACGGTGAAGACCGTGCGCACGGGCGACGCCGGAAAGCTCAGCACCAAGGTCACCGCCACCGCTGCGGGCAGCTGGCGCTGGTACTTCCCCGGCACGACGACGACCGCGCGGGTCGTGTCGGCCGGGGACGCGGTGAAACTGAAGTAACGGCCCGTCAGAAGTCCTCGTCCAGGTCGACCGTGCCCTCCACGGCGACCTGGTACGCCGACGGACGGCGCTCGAAGAAGTTCGTCAGCTCCTGGACGCCCTGGAGCTCCATGAAGGAGAAGGGGTTCTCGGAGCCGTACACCGGGGCGAAGCCGAGGCGCGTGAGGCGCTGGTCGGCGACGCACTCCAGGTACTGGCGCATGGACTCGGTGTTCATGCCGGGCAGGCCGTCACCGCACAGGTCGCGGGCGAACTGGAGCTCGGCTTCGACGGCCTCGCGCAGCATGTCGGTGACCTGCTGCTGGAGTTGGTCGTCGAAGAGGTCGGGTTCTTCTTTGCGGACGGTGTCGACGACGTCGAAGGCGAAGCTCATGTGCATGGTCTCGTCGCGGAAGACCCAGTTGGTGCCGGTGGCCAGGCCGTGCAGGAGGCCGCGGCTGCGGAACCAGTAGACGTAGGCGAACGCGCCGTAGAAGAAGAGTCCTTCGATACAGGCGGCGAAGCAGATCAGGTTGAGCAGGAAGCGGCGGCGGTCGGCCCTGGTCTCCAGGCGGTCGATCTTCTCCACCTCGTTGATCCACTTGAAGCAGAACTCTGCCTTCTCGCGGATGGAGGGGATGTTCTCGACGGCGGCGAAGGCGGCGGCGCGGTCGTCGGGGTCGGGGAGGTAGGTGTCCAGGAGGGTCAGGTAGAACTGGACGTGGACGGCCTCCTCGAACAGCTGGCGCGACAGATACAGCCGCGCTTCCGGCGAGTTGATGTGCTTGTAGAGGGTGAGCACGAGGTTGTTCGCCACGATGGAGTCGCCGGTGGCGAAGAACGCCACCAGGCGGCCGATGAGGTGCTGCTCCTCCGGTGTCAGCCTGGCGAGGTCGGCGACGTCGGAGTGGAGGTCGACCTCCTCGACGGTCCAGGTGTTCTTGATGGCGTCCCGGTAGCGTTCGTAGAAGTCGGGGTAGCGCATGGGGCGCAGGGTGAGTTCGAAGCCCGGGTCGAGCAGGTTGGCGTTACGGGTGGTCATTACTGGCAGGCCTCGCAGGACTCGGGGTTTTCCAGGGAGCAGGCGACGGCTTCTTCGGGTGCCGGCTGCTGTACGGGGACGGTGGCTCGGGCGGCGCGGGCGATCCTCGTCGCGGGGCGCGAACGCAGGTAGTACGTGGTCTTCAGGCCCTGCTTCCAGGCGTAGGCGTACATCGAGGAGAGCTTGCCGATGGTGGGCGTCTCCATGAAGAGGTTGAGGGACTGGCCCTGGTCGAGGAAGGGCGTGCGGGCGGCGGCCATGTCGATCAGGCCGCGCTGGGGGATCTCCCAGGCGGTGCGGTACAGCTTGCGCACGTTGTCGGGGATCCAGGGGAAGTCCTGGATCGAGCCGTTGGAGTCGCGCAGGGCCTCGCGGGTGCGGGCGTCCCAGACGCCGAGGTCCTTCAGGTCCTGCACGAGGTAGGAGTTGACCTGGAGGAACTCCCCCGAGAGGGTCTCGCGCTTGAACAGGTTGGACACCTGCGGCTCGATGCACTCGTACACCCCCGCGATCGACGCGATCGTGGCCGTCGGCGCGATCGCGAGCAGCAGCGCGTTGCGCATGCCCGTCTCCGCGATCCGCTCGCGGAGGGCGTCCCAGCGCTCGGGCCAGCTCGGCTCGACGTCGTAGTGGTCGGGGTGGAGGACGCCCCGGGCGGCGCGGGTCTGGTCCCAGGCGGGCAGCGGGCCGTTGCGTTCGGCGAGGTCGGCGGAGGTCTCGTAGGCGGCGAGCATGATCCGCTCGGCGATACGGGTCGACAGGGCCTTGGCCTCGGCCGAGTCGAAGGGGAGGCGGAGTTTGAAGAAGACGTCCTGCAAGCCCATCGCCCCCAGGCCGACCGGGCGCCACCGGGCGTTGGAGCGGCCCGCCTGCTCGGTCGGGTAGAAGTTGATGTCGACCACGCGGTCCAGGAAGGTCACGGCCGTGCGGACCGTCTCGTCCAGCCGCTCCCAGTCGATGTCCCCCGTCGCCGCGTCCACGAACGCGCCGAGGTTGACGGAGCCGAGGTTGCAGACGGCTGTTTCGCCGTCGTTGGTGACCTCCAGGATCTCGGTGCAGAGGTTGGAGGAGTGGATGACGTTGCCGGGCTCGGCGGTCTGGTTGGCGGTGCGGTTGGCGGCGTCCTTGAAGGTCATCCAGCCGTTGCCGGTCTGGGCGAGGGTGCGCATCATCCGGCCGTACAGCTCCCGCGCCGGGATGGTCTTCTTCGCCAGGCCCGCCGCTTCGGCCCTGCGGTAGGCGGCGTCGAACTCCTCGCCCCACAGGTCGACCAGTTCGGGCACGTCGGCGGGGGAGAACAGCGACCACGGCCCGTCGGCGTCGACCCGGCGCATGAACTCGTCCGGGATCCAGTGCGCGAGGTTGAGGTTGTGGGTGCGTCGGGCGTCCTCGCCGGTGTTGTCCCGCAGCTCCAGGAACTCCTCGATGTCGGAGTGCCAGGTCTCCAGGTAGACCGCCGCCGCGCCCTTGCGCCGGCCGCCCTGGTTCACCGCCGCGACCGAGGCGTCCAGGGTCTTCAGGAACGGCACGATCCCGTTGGAGTGCCCGTTCGTCCCCCGGATCAGCGAACCGCGCGAGCGGATGCGCGAGTAGGACAGGCCGATGCCCCCGGCGTGCTTCGACAGCCGGGCGACCTGGTGGTAGCGGTCGTAGATGGAGTCCAGCTCGTCCAGCGGCGAGTCGAGCAGGTAGCAGGACGACATCTGCGGGTGGCGCGTACCGGAGTTGAACAGGGTGGGGGAGGACGGCAGGTAGTCCAGGCGGCTCATCAGGCCGTACAGCGCGGCCACTTCGTCCACGGAGCGGGTCGTGTCGTCCTCGGCGAGACCGCTCGCCACGCGCAGCATGAAGTGCTGCGGGGTTTCCACGACCTTGCGCGTGATCGGGTGACGCAGCAGGTAGCGACTGTGCAGGGTGCGCAGGCCGAAGTAGCCGAACCGGTCGTCCGCCGCACGGTCGACCAGTGCGTCGAGGCGCTCGGCGTGCAGCCGTACGAACTCGGCGGTGCGGTCGGCGATCAGGCCCTCGCGGTGGCCGACCGCGATCGACTCGGTGAAGGACGTCACGCCCTGCGAGGCGGCCTCGTCCCGGATCGCGCGGGTCAGCAGCCGGGCGGCCAGCTTCGAGTACGCGGGGTCCTCGGAGATCAGACCGGCGGCGGCCTCCGTGGCCAGCTCCCGCAGCTCCGCCTCGTCGGCCCGGGCGGACCGGCCGCGCAGCGCGGCGGCGGCGACCCGGCCCGGGTCGGCGTCCGGCAGGTCGGCGGTCAGCTCGGTCAGGGTCCGCAGCAGCGCGGCACCGGGACCGTCGGTCTCCGGCTCGCTGACGGAAGCCGGGTCGGCTGGCGCGATGGTCACGTGGGGCACTCCCTCGCTCGGCACAGGGCCTGGCGGAGGGCAGGGGGCAGCCACGAGCGCGCACGGCGTCGCGTCCACCGGCCCACTCCACGAGGCCCGGACGTCAGAACCACCCGGGCCTGGACGGCCGGGTGCACCGCCGGCAGGTCTTCGGACTCGACAGGCGTGCGGAGGCACGCGAGTACACCGTTGCGGGACAGTTCCGGATTGGCACCGGATTCCCCTGCGACGACAGCGAGGATGAGCATACATCTAGTGCCGGGCTGCCACATCACCCCCAGATGTAGTGTCGGCCCGGTCTCAGAGGGGCAACTCGTACGCGAGGAGGGTGAGGTCGTCCCGGCCCGGCAGGGGATTCCAGTCCCGCTCGGGGGCGCGGACGAAACCGAGGCGGGCGTAGAGGCGGTGGGCGGCGTGCATCGTCCGCTGGGTCGAGAGGACCACGCGGACACAGCCCTCGGTGGCCCGCGCCCGCCCGACGCAGGCCCGCACCAGCGCCTGGCCGGCACCCTGGCCCCGGGCCGCGGGGGCGACCGCGAGCATGCGGATCTCCGCCTCCCCCGGCCCCGCTATGTCGGTCATGGGGCCGCCGGAGCGGGCGAAGGTGACCCCGCCGAGGAGGACGCCGTCGCGGACGGCCACGAGGACGTCCGCGGCGGCGGCCCGCTTGGCCACGTCACGCAGCTCGCCGAGGTACCAGCCGCTCTCGTCGAAGGCGAGCAGGCCGTCGCCGCGGTAGGCCTGGGCGGTGATCTCGCCCAGGTCGCCGTACTCGTCGGGAGCGGCCTTCCGGATCACGAGGTCCATGACGCCGAGTGTGCCGGACGGGTACGACAACGGGCCGCCGGATCCCCTCCGGCGGCCCGTCGAGCGACGCTGCCTAGTGACCGGCGCCCGCGGTCGCCGGCGGCAGTTCCACCTGGACACCGGGGTCGCCGGCGTCCGCCGTGTAGTCCTCCGGCCTCGTCTCGTCGACGCCCTCAGGGGCCTTCACGGCCTTCAGGACGAAGGTGAGGACCACGGTCACCAGGAGGTTCAGGACGAACGCCGTCAGACCGATGTAGCCGATCTCCCCGATGCCGGGGATCTCCTTGGCGTTGCCGCCGAAGTGCTTCTGCGTCGGCGAGGCGATGCCGTAGGCCGCGACCGTGCCGTAGACCATGCCGACCGCCCAGCCGGCGAGCAGCGCCCAGCGGTGGAACCAGCGGGTGAACAGACCGCCGACCAGGGCCGGGAAGGTCTGCAGGATCCAGATGCCGCCCAGCAGCTGGAAGTTGATCGCGACCGTCTTGTCCATGGTGAGGACGAAGACCAGCGCGCCCACCTTCACCAGCAGCGAGACCAGCTTGGAGACGCGGGTCTCCTGCTCCGGCGTCGCGTCGGGCTTGATGAAGTCCTTGTAGATGTTGCGGGTGAACAGGTTCGCCGCCGCGATGGACATGATCGCCGCCGGGACCAGCGCGCCGATACCGATCGCCGCGAACGCCACGCCCGCGAACCAGTCCGGGAACATGTCCTCGAACAGCTGCGGGATGGCCAGCTGGCCGTTGGTGACCTTCACGCCGGCCGCGATCGCCATGAACCCGAGCAGCGCCAGCAGGCCCAGCATGAGGGAGTACAGCGGCAGGATGGTGGTGTTGCGGCGGATCACCTCACGGCTCCTGGCGGACAGGGTCGCGGTGATCGAGTGCGGGTACATGAACAGCGCGAGCGCGGAGCCGAGCGCCAGCGTGGCGTACGTCCACTGGTTCGCCTCCCCCGGCGCCAGCGCCCCGCGCGGCTTGCCGGTGGCCGGATTCACCTGGCTGAACGCCTCACCCGCCTTGGCGAAGATGTCGTCGAACCCGCCCAGCTTGATCGGGATGTAGATGATCGCCACCGCGATGACGATGTAGATCAGGGTGTCCTTGACGAACGCGATCAGCGCCGGGGCACGCAGTCCGGAGGAGTAGGTGTAGGCCGCCAGCACGCCGAAGGCGATGAGCAGCGGCAGGTCCTTCACGAACCAGTTGGTGTTCTCGCCGCCGCCGACGCCCATCACGTCCAGCACCGCCTGGATGCCGACGAGCTGGAGCGCGATGTACGGCATCGTCGCCAGGATGCCGGTCACCGCCACCGCCAGCGACAGGCCCTTCGAGCCGAACCGGCCGCGCACGAAGTCGGAGGTGGTCACGTAGCCGTGCTTGTGCGAGACCGACCACATGCGCGGCAGGAACGTGAAGATCAGCGGGTACACCAGGATCGTGTACGGCACCGCGAAGAACCCGGCCGCGCCCGCCGCGTAGATCGCCGCCGGGACGGCGACGAAGGTGTAGGCCGTGTACAGGTCGCCACCGAGCAGGAACCAGGTGATCCAGGTGCCGAAGGACCGGCCGCCCAGACCCCACTCGTCCAGCGAGTGCTCGTTCTCGGCCCTGCGCCAGCGCGCGGCCAGGAAGCCCATGACCGTGACGGCCAGGAAGAAGAAGATGAAGACGCCGAGCGCGACGCCGTTGACGCCGTCCTTCACTGCGCGGCACCCCCCTTCGTGTCCTTGCGGGAGCGCTGGTCACGCTGCCAGAGCTTGTACGCCAGCATGGTGAGCGCGGTGGAGATCAGCACCCAGAGCATCTGGTACCAGTAGAAGAACGGGATCCCGATGAACGCGGGATCCGTCTTGGCGTACGAGCCGACCCACAGCATCGCCACGAAGGGCGCGACGAGACACAGGGCGATGATCACCCTGGCCGGTGTCACCACCGGTGGTCTCACTTCAGGCGTTTCGGACATGCCACGGCTCCGTCCCCTCGCTGATCACCTGTGTAATGCGCAGGCAATCTAGGTGACGGTGTCGGCGGAGAGGAAGACCTCGTCCGCATATCGGTATATCGATTCAGCGAACGTGCCGGGCTCCGGCCGGCCGGCGCCTAGTCCGCAGGCCGCTTGAGCCGGGCCACGAACTTGTACCGGTCCCCGCGGTACACCGACCGCACCCACTCCACCGGCTTGCCCTCGCGGTCCAGCGAGTGCCGGGAGAGCATCAGCATCGGCAGGCCCACGTCGGTCCCGAGCAGCCCGGCCTCACGCGGCGTGGCCAGGGAGGTCTCGATGGTCTCCTCGGCCTCGGCGAGGTGGACGTCGTAGACCTCGGCGAGCGCGGTGTACAGGGACGTGTACTTCGCCAGCGAGCGCCTGAGGGCCGGGAAGCGCTTGGCCGACAGGTGAGTGGTCTCGATGGCCATCGGCTCGCCGTTGGCCATGCGCAGCCGCTCGATGCGCAGCACCCGCCCGCCGGCCGTGATGTCGAGCAGCTCGGCGAGCCGGTCGTCGGCGGTGACGTACCCGATGTCCAGCAGCTGCGAGGTCGGCTCCAGCCCCTGCGCGCGCATGTCCTCCGTGTAGGAGGTGAGCTGCAGCGCCTGGGAGACCTTGGGCTTGGCCACGAAGGTGCCCTTGCCCTGGATGCGTTCGAGCCGGCCTTCCACGACCAGTTCCTGAAGGGCCTGGCGCACCGTGGTGCGGGAGGTGTCGAACTCGGCGGCCAGCGTGCGCTCGGGCGGGACCGGGGTGCCCGGCGCCTGCGTGTCCGTCATGTCGAGCAGGTGCTTCTTCAAGCGGTAGTACTTCGGCACGCGCGCGGTACGGGTGGTGCCGGCCTCGTTCTCCGCACTGCTGACGTCGGTGCTCATGCTCTGCCTTCCCGGCTCCGAATGCCGAAAGCGACCGACATCCCCATCGGCCACGGCTCACATCGTGGCACGGGTTGTCGTGTCAGCACTCCACCCGCACGCTCCGTGATCTCCTCTATATACCGTTGCGCCCGCTGTTGGTCTAGTCCATCGGGAGGGTGAGCCCGGCGGCCCCGCGCGGCCGGGGCCGCCCCCTGCCGGGCCCCCGGGTTCTAGATCCCCTGCCAGTCCGGCTTGTTGGCGTACGTGTGCCGGAAGTAGTCCGCCAGCTTCAGCTTGGACGCGGCGGCCTCGTCGGCGACCACCGTGGCGTGCGGGTGGAGCTGGAGCGCGGAGGCCGGGCAGACGGCCGCCACCGGGCCCTCGACGGTCGCGGCGACCGCGTCCGCCTTGCCCTCGCCGGTCGCCAGCAGCACCAGGTGGCGGGCTTCCAGGATGGTGCCGATGCCCTGGGTGATGACGTGGTGCGGCACCTGCTCGATGTCACCGTCGAAGAAGCGGGCGTTGTCGATGCGCGTCTGCTCCGTCAGCGTCTTGATCCGGGTGCGCGAGGCGAGCGAGGAGCACGGCTCGTTGAACCCGATGTGCCCGTCGGTCCCGATGCCGAGCAGTTGCAGGTCCACACCGCCGGCCTCGGCGAGCGCCCGGTCGTACGCCTCGCACGCCGCCTGGACGTCCTCGGCGGTGCCGTCCGGACCCATGAACGCCTCCATGCCTATGCCCAGCGGCTCCAGCACCTCGCGGCGCAGTACCGAGCGGTAGGACTCGGGGTGGTTCGCGGGCAGTCCCACGTACTCGTCGAGCTGGGCGATCCGCGCCCGTGAGGCGTCCACCACGCCCGAGCGCACCTTGGCGGCCAGTGCCTGGTAGACGGGCAGCGGGGTGGAGCCGGTGGCCACGCCGAGCAGGGCGTCGGGCTTGCGTCGCAGCAGCTGGGCCATGGCCTCGGCGATCAGCTCGCCGCCCGCCGCGGCGTCCGGAACGATGACAACTTCCACGCTGGGCCTGCCGTTCTGGAGAGGGCTCTGTGCGTCTCTATGTGGTTTAGACCAATCTAACAGAATCGGCCTTCGAGAGCGCGTGGGGCGTGGAAGACGGGCGGGGGCGCGGGGCGGGGATTCCTCAGGTGAGGGAGCCTCCCGTCGCGTCCAGCCAGTGCCCGGTCACCCACCGGCCGTCCTCCGAGACCAGGAAGGCCACCACGTCGGCGATGTCCGCCGGCGCGCCCACCCGGCCCAGGGCCGAGTAGCCCGCCGCCCGCTGCCACGCCTCGTCGCTCGCGCGCAGCCAGGAGGCGTTGACGTCCGTGTCCACGATGCCGGGCGCCACCGAGTTCACCGTGATCCCGCGGGGGCCGAGCACCTTCGACAGGTCCCGGGTGAAGACGTCCAGAGCCGCCTTCGTCATCGAGTACGCCATGAGGTCGGGCATGGCGGCGGTCCGGGAGAGGCCGGACGATATGGTCACCACCCGCCCGCCGTCCCGCAGGCGCTCCGCCCCGAGCCGGGTGAGGAAGAACGGGGCCTTCACGTTCACGGCGAAGAGCCGGTCGTACTCCTCCTCGCCGATCTCCGCGAACGGGTGGGCGGTGCCGATGCCCGCGTTGTGCACGAGGATGTCCAGTCCGTCCGCGTGCCGGTCGAACTCCGCCCACAGCCGCTCGGCGTCCCCGGGCGTCCCCAGCTCCACCCCGAGCGCGAACGCCGAGCCGCCGGCCGCCTCGATCGCCGCGACCGCCTCCTTCGCGGCGGTCTCGTTGCGCCCGTAGTGCACCGCCACCCTCGCCCCGTCGCGTCCCAGCCGTTCGGCGATCGCCCGCCCGATGCCCCGGCTTCCGCCCGTGACCAGTGCCGTCTTCCCCGTGAGCACGCCCATGTCTGCACCTCCGGAATTTCCTAACGGTCGCTACAGAAAGACCGTACCGCACCGTGGCGACAATTTTCTAGGAGGCGCTATAAAATAATCCCCATGACGACGGGCCAGGACACGCGGGCGCAGGGCGGCACGGGCCGGACGCGGGGAAGGCCGCGCTCCTTCGACCGGGCCACCGCCCTGGAGAAGGCGCTGATGGCCTTCTGGGAGCACGGGTACGAGGCCACCTCGGTCTCCGACCTCACCCGGATCATGGGCATCGGAGCGCCCAGTCTCTACGCGGCCTTCGGCGACAAGCGGACCCTCTTCGACGAGGTCGTCCGGGTCTACACCGGCTCGCACGGCGCCTTCACCGACCGCGCCCTCGCCGAGGAGCCCACGGCACGGGCGGGCGTCGCCCGCATGCTCCGCGAGGCCGCCGCCGAGTACACCGACCCCGCCCACCCGCACGGCTGCCTGATCATCCACGCGGCCACCAACTGCACCAGCCCCGAGGTGGAGGCGCTGCTGCGGGACATGCGCAACGCCAACATCGCCACCCTGGAAGCCCGGATCCGGGCGGACGTCGCGGCCGGACTGCTGCCGGCCGGC
Source organism: Streptomyces sp. NPDC004658 (assembly GCF_040609555.1). Classification (NCBI taxonomy): domain Bacteria; kingdom Bacillati; phylum Actinomycetota; class Actinomycetes; order Kitasatosporales; family Streptomycetaceae; genus Streptomyces; species Streptomyces sp. NPDC004658. The sequence goes on along the minus strand of NZ_JBEXKG010000022.1, from coordinate 30,873 downwards.
ACCGACGCCGCCGCCCTCGCCCGGTACGCGGGCGCGGTGCTCCAGGGCATGTCCCAGCAGGCCCGCGACGGCGCACGCCGGGAGGAACTGGAAGCACTCGCGGAAATTGCCATGACCATCTGGCCCCACGATTGACCCGAGCGGGCTAGGCTGCGTGGCATCGCGTGCCGGTGCCCCTGGCGGCGCCGACGCCTCCGCCACCATGGACACGCCGTCGTGGTCTAGTCCACAATCGAGAACAACACGCTTCCGTCTTCCCCGCACAGGAAGGCGGATCGAGGAACCGGCGCTCTCTGCCCTGACTGCCCCGGTTCCTCGGCCTTCGGCCGACCGGGACCGCACACCCCACGGCCGATGATGCTCCGGGCTGCGGTGCCGGGAGGGTTGAGGGTCCCTTCCAGGCGCCGCGGCCCGCGGGTGTTTTTCGGCCACTCGGCAGGCCCCGGGTACGCTCGCAGACGTGCCCTCCATGAACGAACTCGTACGCCAGCACACCGCCCTCGACGACTCCGACCTCGAGTGGCTCCACCTGCTGGTCTCGGAGTGGCAGCTGCTCTCCGACCTCTCCTTCGCCGACCTGGTGCTGTGGGTCCCCACCCGGGACGGCACCCGGTACGTCTCGGTCGCCCAGATGCGCCCCAACACCGGCCCGACCTCCTACCAGGACGACATGGTCGGCCACCTGGTGCCGCGCGGCCGGCGGCCCATGCTGGACGCGGCCCTGGACGAGGGCCGGATCGTGCGGGAGGGCGACCCGGAGTGGCGCGAAGAGGTCCCCGTGCGGGTCGAGTCCATCCCCGTACGGCGTGAGGGCCGCGTCCTCGGCGTGATCGCCAGGAACACCAATCTGCTCACCGTGCGCACCCCGAGCCGCCTGGAGCTGACCTACCTCCAGAGCGCCTCCGACCTCGCGCAGATGATCGCGGCCGGTGCCTTCCCCTTCCCGAACCAGCAGGTCGACATGGACGCGTCCCCGCGCGTCGGCGACGGGCTGATCCGGCTCGACGCGGACGGCATCGTCCAGTACGCCTCCCCGAACGCCCTGTCCGCCTACCACCGGCTCGGCCTCGCCGCCGACCTCGTCGGCCACCACCTCGGACAGACCACCGCCGAACTCGCCCCGACCCGGGGGCCGGTGGACGAGGCGCTGGCCAAGGTGGCCAGTGGCTGGGCGCCGCGCGAGTTCGAGATCGAGGCCCACGACGGGGTCATCCAGTTCCGGGCCATCCCGCTCAAACCCAAGGGCACGCGCATCGGTTCGCTCGTGCTGCTCCGGGACGTCACCGAACTGCGGCGGCGCGAGCGCGAGTTGATCACCAAGGACGCCACCATCCGGGAGATCCACCACCGGGTGAAGAACAACCTCCAGACGGTCGCCGCCCTGCTCCGCCTCCAGGCCCGGCGCATCGAGTCCGAGCGCGGCCGGGAGGCCCTGGAGGAGGCGGTCCGCCGGGTCGGCTCCATCGCCATCGTCCATGAGACGCTGTCTCAGAACCTGGACGAGCGCGTGGAGTTCGACGACATCGCCGACCGGGTGCTGGCGATGGTCGCCGAGATCTCGCCGGGCAAGGTGACCGGTCGGCGCAGCGGCCGGTTCGGCATACTCGACGCCGAGGTCGCCACCCCGCTGTCCATGGTGCTCACCGAGGTTCTGCAGAACGCCCTGGAGCACGGCTTCCGTGAGGGCGACACCGGCACGGTCGAGGTCTCCGCGGTGCGTGGCGGCACCACCAAGGAGGCCCGGCTGCTGGTCACCGTCCAGGACGACGGGGTCGGACTGCCCGAGGACTTCGACCCGCACCGCTCCGGCAACCTCGGCCTTCAGATCGTACGGACGCTCGTGGAGGGCGAGTTGGGCGGCTCGTTCGACATGGTGCCGGCACCGGAGCGCGGGACGCGGGTGATCCTCGACATCCCGGTGCGGGCGCAGAAGTGAGCCGGCGGGCCCACCGGGGAGCGGGCACAGCAAAAAGCCCCGGACCGTCGTCGGTCCGAGGCTGATGCTCGTTGCTGCTCTGCTTGTATCGCTAAGCGCATCGGGGGAACTGCGCGCTGCGGCTCGGGGGCGGGAGATGCGTACGTGCTGTGCGCGCCGCCAAGCTCAGGCTGTCAGCAGGGGTGGGTATGTCAGGCGGAGGCCTGACGGGCCCGGTTGCGAGCGGCGCGGCGCTTCATGGCGCGGCGCTCGTCCTCGCTGAGACCACCCCAGACGCCGGAGTCCTGGCCGGACTCGAGCGCCCACTGCAGACACTGCTCGATCACCGGGCAGCGACGGCAGACGGCCTTGGCTTCCTCGATCTGCAGCAGCGCAGGACCGGTGTTGCCGATGGGGAAGAAGAGCTCGGGGTCTTCCTCGCGGCAAACGGCGTTGTGACGCCAGTCCATGGCTGCTACCTCTCCTTGGTATTACGTGCAGGTTGCTTGTGAATGTGAACGCTTTCACGAATCCCTCAACAAGTGAAGGGCCGACCGCCGAGTCTTCACCCGGCGTGGTCCTGTGTTTGAAGAGGGGTTCTGGTGATCAGTGGAGGCCGGTGTTGCGGGCCGTCCCGATCGCCACGTAGAGACTCGCAAACCTCAGCGGCGGATACAACCCCTTCCGGGAAGTTTTTTTGGATTCCTCGGTGTCGACTAGGTCACAGCCGTACTTCCATGGGGTGGACCCTGGCCTAAACGTTCGAGTGAAAGGACTTTCGCCCTTTCCGCTCACACAATCACACGCAGTGCACGGCGTACGCCTGTGAACGTCACGCTCGTACGCAGTCCGAGGTGGTCACCGTCCATCTGAAGGGGCAGAGGCACCTTCGAATGCAAGGTGAACCGGTCCAGATCGTGCAGGGAGACGGCGTGCTTCCCTTGCGGTCCCCGCTCGGGGGACGAAGTGAGCAACTGGGTGCCATACCGGGCAACCGCGGCCGTGGACAGCCGGCTGAGGCCCAGCACGTCGATGCCTGTATCGAACGACGCCTTAGGCGACGTGTACATCGGGCGATTGCCGAGATACGTCCACGGGGACGTGTTCGAGACTATGGCGACGACAAGGTCCTCGATCGGGTCCGCGCCGGGCTGTTCGAGCGTGATCGTGCCGTGCCGGCGGTTCGGCTCGCCGAGGAACTGCCGGACCACCTGACGGACGTAGAGCGCGTGCGTCGACTTCTTCCCGCGCTCGCGCTGCTGCTCGACCCGGCCCACCACGCCCGCGTCGAAGCCGAGCCCGGCGTTGAACGTGAACCAGCGGGCCGGCACCGCCTCGTCCTCGGTACCCGGCGTGCCCGAGGTCAGGCCGAGGCCGACGACCCGCTCGGTGCCGTCGCGCAGCGCGTCCAGCAGCGCTCCGGTGGCCTCGACGGGATCGTTGGGCAGCCCCAGGGCGCGGGCGAAGACGTTCGTGGAGCCGCCGGGGACGACGGCGAGACCGGGGAGGCGGTCCGGGTCGGGGCCGGCGTGCAGGAGGCCGTTGACGACCTCGTTGACGGTGCCGTCGCCGCCGAGCGCCACCACCAGGTCGATGTCGTCGCTCTCGGCCGCCTGCCGGCCGAGGTCGCGAGCGTGGCCGCGGTACTCGGTGGTGACCGCCTCCAGCTTCATCTCGCTCGCCAGCGCGTGGATCAGTACGTCACGTCTGCGGGCACTTGTGGTGGTAGCCGCCGGATTGACCACGAGGAGTGCACGCATGCATGGCAGCGTACCTACTGGGGGGTACCGGGCCCAGACCGAGTTAGGGATCCGGTAAGAGACCGGGGCGTGAGCCTGGACACTCGGGGCCGCGGGCAGCGGCGGCGCGCCGGACGGGGAGGGCTACCCTGCTGAGGTGAGCAGTCAGCAGAATCCCGCCCCGGACACCGCCCAAGCCGCCACGGCCGACGCAGCCGGCCCGGCCGCCGGGCCGCGCCCGCGCCAGCTGACGTACGCGGCGGCGCTGGCCGCGCTGGAGGGCACGGCGCTGGTGGCGGGCGGCCTGTGGGTGCTCGTCCTCGGGCTCACCGGTGCCCCGGACGACCGGCAGCAGGCCGTGACCCTGGGGATCACCCTGGTCGTCCTCGCGCTGCTGCCCCTGCTCGCCGCACGCGGTCTGCTGCTGCGGCGCGGCTGGAGCCGGGGCCCCGCGCTGATCACCCAGCTCATGGCCCTTCCCGTGGCCTACAACCTGCTCCGGGCCGACAGCATCGCCATCCCGGCCGGCATCGTGCTGGGAGTGGTCGCTCTGGTGGCGCTCGTGCTCCTCGTCAACGGCGAGACGACCCGGGCCCTCGGGATCAAGGGACCGGGCCGGGGCGAGTAGGCGCACCGGGCGGGGCCTCTTCGAGGGGAGCCCCGACGAGCGGGGCCCCCGCCCCGCTCACTCCTCCACGAGGAGCTTCTCGCGGAGCTGGGCCAGGGTGCGGGCGAGCAGACGGGAGACGTGCATCTGGGAGATGCCGACCTCCTGCGCGATCTGCGACTGGGTCATGTTCCCGAAGAAGCGCAGCAGCAGGATCCGCTTCTCCCGCGGCGGCAGGTCCTCCAGCAGCGGCTTGAGGGACTCGCGGTACTCCACGCCCTCCAGCGCCTCGTCCTCGGCGCCCAGGGTGTCGGCGACCGCCGGTGACTCGTCGTCCGTGTCGGGGACGTCCAGGGAGAGCGTGGAGTACGCGTTCGCGGACTCCAGGCCCTCCAGGACCTCCTCCTCGGAGATGGCGAGCTTCTCGGCCAGCTCGTGGACCGTCGGGGACCGCCCGTGCAGCTGGGACAGCTCGGCCGTCGCGGTGGTCAGCGCGAGCCGCAGCTCCTGGAGCCGGCGCGGCACGCGGACCGCCCAGCCCTTGTCGCGGAAGTGCCGCTTGATCTCGCCGACGACGGTCGGCGTGGCGTACGTGGAGAACTCCACGCCGCGCTCGGGGTCGAACCGGTCGACGGACTTGATGAGACCGATCGTGGCGACCTGGGTGAGGTCGTCCAGCGGCTCGCCGCGGTTGCGGAACCGGCGTGCCAGGTGCTCCACGAGCGGCAGGTGCATACGGACCAGCTGGTTGCGCAGCTCCGCGTACTCCGTGCTGCCCTGCGGCAGCGTGCGCAGCTCGACGAACATCGCCCGCGCCCCGCTGCGGTCCGGGGCGTCGTGCTGGACGGCCTGCGCGGCCTCCGTGCCCAGCGCGTCGTCCTCGGCGTTTCGCTCGTGCTCGCTCATCGTCCCGCCCGTAGCCCTTCCCCGAGCCCTGGCCCCCGCGCGGACAGTGGGTCCGGCGCCGCCGCGTGCCTTCGGTGGCGTGCCCGTGGCCTCGTCACCGCCGGCCCGCGCGGAGTCGTCCTCCGGGTGCGGTCTGGCCTGCTCGGGGATGCCGTCGATGCCGTCCGCCATGCGCCGGGACCCGTCCCGGGGACCCGCCCCGGAGGTCTCGGCGTCGCCCGACCAGGAGGCACCCCCGTCCCCGGTCGGCAGCTCCCGTGTGCCGCGCTCTTCGTCCCGCACCGGCCCGTCCCCGTTCTTCACGCCGGCCCGGGGCCGGCGCCACGCTGTTTGTAGAGGCTGATCGACACCGTCTTGTCCTCGTCCACGGCGGACGAGACCTTGCCCGCGAGGGCCGACAGCACGGTCCAGGCGAAGGTGTCCCGCGAGGGGGCGTGGCCGTCCGTGGTCGGCGCCGACACCGTGACTTCCAGTGAGTCGTCGACGAGCCGGAAGACGCAGCTGAGGACCGAGCCGGGCACGGCTTGCTGGAGCAGGATCGCGCAGGCCTCGTCGACGGCGATGCGCAGGTCCTCGATCTCGTCCAGGGTGAAGTCCAAGCGGGCCGCGAGACCGGCCGTGGCCGTCCGCAGCACCGACAGGTAGGCACCCGCAGCCGGCAGCCGGACTTCCACGAAGTCCTGGTTCGCCGCGGGTTCGCCTGCGATCTGGGACACCCTCACCTCCATGGTGGTACAAGCTTTACGGGGCCGAGGGTCGCCCCCCGGTGTAACGCGTACGTGGTTCAAGCGGTGACGCTATCGCGCTCCGAACGTTTCTGTCCCCGGGACCCCAACCCCCTGGCGTCACTCACAGTAAAGCTGTGGATACGCTCCGTGTCTAGAGGGTGTGCGGGCCCAAATGGGAAGAGCGCGCGCCGGGTTGACGTACCCAGACGTCAGACGCTCGAACCGTCGTGCGGCAGCCGCCGCATGCAGTGTCACACGAGAACCCGGTCGGACGGGACGCTCTCGCGGAGAACGCTCTCAGGGACGTGCCAGAAGGGCGGTCCGGGACGGTGCCGAAGCGGTCGCGGAAGCGGTCGGGGGAAGGCTCAGACGAGCACGTGGTCCACGAAGCACCACCGCCAGTCCTCGCCGGGTTCGAAGGTCCGCATCACCGGATGACCGGACTCCGCGTGGTGGCCCGTAGCGTGCCGTCCCGGCGAGGAGTCGCAGCAGCCGACGTGGCCGCAGGTGAGGCACAGCCGCAGCTGGACCGGGTTCGTGCCGTCCCGCAGGCACTCCGGACAGGTCTCGTCGAGCGGCTCCGGTTCCGGGTGCGGCAGCGCGTCGGCGTGCGTGCACTGTTTCATGATTGCCAGATTACGACGGTTGTGCGGGTTGCCGCGCGAAAGACGAGGGTGGGCGAGGACCATGGACGTGATGCCCCTGCTGTTGCTGGTGGCGGGCAGTGCGGCGGTGGCCGCGGCGGCCCGGCGTACTCCCGCGCCGGCGCCCCTGCTGCTCGTCGCGGCCGGTCTGGCGGTCTCCTACATCCCCGGCGTGCCGTCCTACACCCTCGATCCGCACATCGTCCTGCCGCTGCTGCTGCCCCCGCTGCTGTACACCTCGGCGAGCGACAGCTCCTACCTCGACCTGCGGGCACAGCTGCGACCGGTGGCGCTGCTGTCGGTGGGATACGTGCTCTTCGCGACCGTCGTCGTCGGCTGGGCCGCCCATCTGATCATCCCCGGGCTGCCGCTGACCGCCGCCCTGGTGCTGGGCGCGGTGGTGGCACCGCCGGACGCGGTCGCCGCCACGGCGGTCGCGCGCCGGGTGGGTCTGCCGTCCCGGATCACCACCATCCTCCAGGGCGAGTCCCTGCTGAACGACGCCACGGCGATCACCGCCTACAAGGTGGCGCTCGGCGCCGCCGTGGGGGAGGGGGCGACCTGGGCGGGCGGGATCCGGGAGTTCGCGCTCGCCGCCGTCGGCGGTGTCGGGATCGGCCTCGTCCTCATGGCGCCCCTGCACTGGCTGCGCACGCACCTGACCGAGCCGCTGCTGCAGAACACGCTCTCCCTGCTCATCCCGTTCGTCGCCTACGGGGTCGCCGAGCAGGCGCACGCCTCCGGGGTGCTGGCGGTGGTGGTCGTGGCCCTCTACCTCGGCCACCGCGCGTGGGAGGTCGACTTCGCCACCCGTCTCCAGGAGGGCGCGGTGTGGAAGATGGTCGCGTTCGTGCTGGAGTCCGCGGTGTTCGCCCTGATCGGCCTCCAGCTGCCCATCGTCCTGAAGCGGCTCGGGGAGTACGAGGGCACCTCCGCCGCCTGGTACGCGGTCGCCGTCTTCCTGGTCGTGGTGGTGGCCCGGTTCGTCTGGGTCTACCCGGCCACCTTCCTGCCCAGGGTCCTGTCGGCGCGCATCAAGGAGCGCGAGCAGAACCCCACCTGGCGGGGCGCGATGGTCACCTCGTGGGCGGGCATGCGCGGCGTCGTCTCCCTGGCCATCGCCTTCGCCATCCCGCCGTCCATGCCATCCGGCCCGCGCAACCTGATCCTCTTTCTGACCTTCACCACCGTCATCGGGACCCTCGTCGTGCAGGGCGTGACGCTGCCGCCGCTGATCCGGCTGCTGAAGTTCCCCGGCCGCGACCGGCAGGCCGAGACGCTCGCCGAGGCCAACGCCCAGGCCCAGGCCTCCCGCGCCGCCGAGGCCCGGCTCGACGAACTCCTCGCCGACGAGCGCAACGCGCTGCCGCAGCCGCTCGCCGACCGCCTCCGCATGGTCCTGGAGCGCCGCCGCAACGCCGTCTGGGAACGGCTCGGGCAGGTCAACCCGATCACCGGCGAGTCCGTGGACGACACCTACCGCCGGCTGTCCCGCGAGATGATCAGCGCCGAGCGCGAGGTCTTCGTCAGGCTCCGCGACCTGCGCTACATCGACGACGAGATGCTGCGCTCCCTGCTCAGACGCCTGGACCTGGAGGAGGCGGCGGCCTACCGGGAGGCCGGTTAGCGCTCCGGGGCCGTCGCCGCTTGGTCCGGGAACGGCCGCCCCGTGACGACGGCGGCGATCGCCGTCCCGCGCGCGAAGACGCCCTCTTCCGCCAGGGCGGCCAGTGCGAACAGCAACTTGGCGACATAGAGGCGCTCCACGGGCAGCCCGTGCCGCTGCTCGAAGTCCCGTGCGAACGCCTCCAGTTCCGGGGTCGTGCGGGCGTAGCCACCGCAGTGGAAGCGGTCGTCCAGGGACCAGGTGCCGCTGCGGGCGCCGAAGGCACGTTCCTGCAGGGCCTGTACGTCGGCCTCCAGGAAGCCGCCCTTCAGCACCGGGATGCCGAGCGCGCGCTGGCCGGCCGCGAGACCGGCGGCGAGGCCGGCGAGGGTACCGCCGGTGCCGCAGGCGACCGCGGCGACGTCGGCCCGGCCGCGCAGTTCCGTGCCGAGGGCACGGCAGCCGCGTACCGCCTCGGCGTTGCTGCCGCCCTCGGGCACGACGTACGCGTCCTCGGCACCGGCCCCGCGCAGGATCCCGGCCAAGGCCTCCGGCTCGGTCTTGCGGCGATATGTCGACCTGTCGATGAAGTGCAGCCGCATGCCGTCGGCCGCGCACCGCGCCAGGGACGGGTTGAGGGGACGGCCGGCGAGCTCCTGGCCGCGGACCACGCCCGTGGTCGGTACGCCCAGCAGGCGGCCCGCCGCTGCCGTGGCCCGCAGGTGGTTGGAGTAGGCCCCGCCGAAGGTGACCAGGGCGCGGCCCCGGGCCGCCGCGATGTTCGGCACCAGCTTGCGCCACTTGTTGCCGACCAGCTGCGGGTGGATGAGGTCGTCCCGCTTGAGCAGCAGCCGCAGCCCGCGGCGCTCGAACCGGCCGTCCCGCACCTCCTGGAGGGGCGACGGGAGGCGGGGGCTGAGCGGGCCGGCGCTGGTCACCGCTCCATTGTCGCCGGGAGCGGCAGGCCGGGCCGGGCCGGGTCCGCCCGCCCGCGCCGGCGGGGTGCCGATTTCGTTCGGATCAGGCGGATCAGTCCCCGCGAGCCCGGCATGATCCGAACGAGAGGCCCTCGTCCTTCAGCCGTTCCCGCACCCGCTCCCTCAGCCAGGACATCTCGAAGCCCCGGGGATCCACCTTCCCCGGCTGCCACTCCCGGTGGCCGATGACCGAGCGTTCCGTCCACCCGTGGTGCCGGCACAGCGCCGCGGCGGCCCGCTCGATCGCCTCCAGCTGCTCCTGCGGCCACGGGTCCTCCCCGTCACCGAGGTTCTCGCACTCGAAGCCGTAGAAGTGCCGGTTGCCGTCGGTGTTCGCCTCGTTGTCCGGCGGCAGCCCCTTCTCGGCGATCACCGCGCGCAGCACCTCGTCGTCGCCGAGCCCGGCGTGGTTGGCGCGGCCGTAGCCGACCAGGTGGACCGTGCCGTCCTTGGTGATCACGCCGTGGCACAGCGGCCCCGGCAGGTCCGGGTGGCCGTCCCGGCAGATCTCCACCGTGCGCGCGCTGCCCTTGGTCACCGTGTGGTGGATCATCACGCCGTGGACGGGACCCCAGGGGCCCTTGTGATTGCGGTTGTGGTGCCGCCAGTCGCCGACCTCGACGACCGTGACGCCCTCCGCCCTGAGCGCGTCCAGGAAACCGCTCGCCGACATGGGTGGGGCCATGCCCGACTCCTTCGTGCCGTGCCCGTGCGGCCGCCGGTCGCGCCCGCCGGATGTCCTTCCCGCTTCTACCGAAACCGGACGTCCCCTGACACGTCGTTCGTACGGTGTGCGAGCCGATCCGGACAGACGGGGCATGCCGTACGGGCCGGGGCGAGGTCCCCCATCGTGCCCAGTGATCCGATGATCCATTCCCCCTCTTTCGGGTAATGGCGCACCTACGCTCCGTGCTGGGACGCTCGATGCGAGACCGGTGCCCGGCGCTCTTCGGCACCGGGCATACATGGGAGGGCATTTCTCTATGTCGGTAGGCGAAGAGGTCCGCACGGATCAGGGCAGGCCGCAGCAGTCCCTCGGGACGGCGGCCGCGCGGAACCTGGCCACCACCACCAAGTCCGTTCCGCAGATGCAGGAGATCAGCTCCCGCTGGCTGCTGCGCACGCTTCCCTGGGTGGACGTCCAGGGTGGCACGTACCGGGTGAACCGGCGTCTGACGTACGCCGTCGGCGACGGCCGGATCACCTTCGTGAAGACCGGCAACCAGGTGGAGGTCATCCCGGACGAGCTGGGCGAACTCCCGGCGCTGCGGTCGTACGAGGACCATGAGGTGCTGACGGAACTGGCCCGCCGCTGCCGGCAGCGCGACTTCGCGCCCGGCGAGGTGATCGCCGACTTCGGCAACCAGGCGGACGAGGTCTACCTGCTCGCCCACGGCCGGGTGGAGAAGGTCAGCACGGGTCCCTACGGCGACGACGCCGTCCTCGGTGTCCTCGCCGACGGCGCCTACTTCGGCGACCAGGCGCTGGTCGACCCCGAGGCGATCTGGGAGTACACCGTCCGCGCGGACACCTCGACCACGGTGCTGATCCTCAGCCGCCAGGACTTCCAGCAGGTCGCGGAGCGCTCCGACTCGCTGCGCGCGCATCTCGAACGGCTGCGCTCCATCCCCGCGCAGCGGACCAACAAGTACGGCGAGAAGGAGGTCGAGCTGGCGGCCGGCCACTCCGGCGAGCCCGACATCCCGCACACCTTCGTGGACTACGAGCCACGGCCCCGCGAGTACGAACTGAGCATCGCCCAGACCGTGCTGCGCATCCACTCGCGCGTGGCCGACCTCTACAACCAGCCCATGAACCAGACCGAGCAGCAGCTGCGGCTCACGGTCGAGGCGCTGAAGGAGCGCCAGGAGCACGAGCTGGTCAACAACCCGGAGTTCGGCCTGCTCAGCAACTGCGAGTACGACCAGCGGATCCAGCCGCACGACGGCGTGCCGAGCCCGGACGACCTGGACGAGCTGCTCAGCCGCCGCCGCGGCACCAAGCTCCTCCTGGCCCACCCGCGTGCCATCGCCGCGATCGGGCGCGAGCTGAACAAGCGGGGACTGGTCCCGGAGACCATCGACATCGCCGGAAACCGCATCCCCACCTGGCGCGGGGTGCCGATCTACCCGTGCAACAAGATCCCGATCAGCGAGGCCCGTACGACCTCCATCATCGCCATGCGTACCGGAGAGGCCGACCAGGGCGTCATCGGCCTGAGGCAGTCCGGCATCCCGGACGAGATCGAGCCGAGTCTGTCCGTCCGGTTCATGGGCATCAACGAGCAGGCCATCATCAAGTACCTGGTGACGGCGTACTACTCGGCCGCTGTCCTGGTCCCCGACGCGCTCGGCGTGCTGGAGAACGTCGAGATCGGTCGATGGAGGTGACGTTTCCGCACGTCCCGGCCGTGTCCCCGCCCCCCGGGGCGGGTAGGCCCTCGGGGTACGCGTCCGGCCGGGCCGGTGACGCCGTACTCCGCGGACCTGGCGAGGGGGAGGCATGGCCGAGTTCATGACGGAGACCGAAGAGCGTTCCCCCGGTGTGCCGCGTCCCGGCACACCGGGACAGCCACCGGAGCAGACCGGCGACGGCGGTGCCGGTCCGCTCGACGGACAGGAGGCCGCGGCCCAGCTGGAGCGCGCCCGGGCGCTGGTCGACCCGGAGCTGCGGGTGGCCGTGGAGTCGCTGCCCGGCTCCATGCGCCGGATCGCGAGCTACCACTTCGGCTGGCGGCACGCCGACGGCACCCCGGCGGCGGGCAACGCGGGCAAGGCGATCAGACCGGCGCTCGTGCTGGCGGCCGCCGCCGCGCTCGGCGGCCCGGCGGCCAGGACGGCGGCCGTCCCGGCGGCAGCGGCGGTCGAACTGGTCCACAACTTCACGCTGTTGCACGACGACGTGATGGACCGGGACACCACCCGCCGCCACCGGCCGACGGCGTGGACCGTGTTCGGCGACGCCGACGCGATCCTCGCCGGGGACGCCCTCCAGGCGCTGGCCCTGCGGCTGCTCGCCGAGGACCCGCACCCGGCCGCCGTGCCGGCCGCGGCCCGGCTCGCGGCCTGTGTCGTGGAGCTGTGCGAGGGCCAGCACGCCGACACCGACCTGGAGCGGCGCGCGCCGGACGCGGTCACCCTGGAGGAGGTGCTCGCGATGGCCGAGGCCAAGACCGGCGCCCTGCTGGGCTGCGCCTGCGCGCTCGGCGCGCTGTACGCGGGCGCGGGCGCGGAGGAGGTGGCGGCGCTGGACGGCTTCGGCCGGCAGGCCGGGCTCGCCTTCCAGCTCATCGACGACGTCATCGGCATATGGGGGGACCCGCGGCACACCGGCAAGCCGGCCGGCGCGGATCTCGCCGCCCGCAAGAAGTCCCTGCCGGTGGTGGCGGCGCTCACCTCCGGCACCCCGGCGGCGGCCGAGCTCGCCGCGCTGTACGGGACGCCGTACCGCGAGGAGGAGGCGGAGGCCGGGGAGATCGCGCGTACGGCGCTGGCGGTGGAGCGGGCCGGCGGCCGGGACTGGGCGCAGGCCGAGGCGGCCGACCGGATGGCCCGGGCCATGCAGGAGCTGGCCCGCGCGGTCCCCGACCCGGAGGCGGCGGGCGGTCTGCTGGCGCTCGCCGAGTTCGTGACCCGGCGCTCCCACTGAGGGCCGCCCGTCCCGGCGGCCGAGCAGGACCCGGAGTCCCCGGGCCCGTGCGGCTCCTGACCCCGCGCGGTCATCGGGGACTCCGGTCAGGCGGCCCCCGCACGCCCCCACGGTGTGCGGGGCCGCCGATTCCCCCGGCGACGGGCAAGAGGTCGCCGCGGCAAGGAGCGCCGACGGAGTCACCGACCTACCCTGAGGACATGGACAGCGAGGGACACGTCTGTCCCGTCTGCGGACAGCCCGTGGAAACGGTCGTCAAGCGGCACAAGACCCTGGGCGCCTGGGTGCCGGTCTGGGGCCCGGGCCCCTGCCGCGACCCCGGCTGCGCGGCGTACGCCGAGCCCGGCCGCCCCGCGGACCCGGGCCGATCCGCCGAGACCGGCCGGTCCGTCAAGGCCGGCCCCCGGCCCGCCGCGCGCGAGCGGTCCGCCGGTGCGCAGGCCCGGCCGGGCGGTGGCGGCAGCGTCCCGGACGGCCCGCCGGCGGCCGGTGCCGAGGACGGCGTCGTCTGAACACGGGGGCGGGCGGGGCACCGTAGCGTGGGCGCATGCCGAAACTGCCGTACATCCTGCACATCACCGAGCGTTCCCTGTGGGAGGCGGCGCGCGAGCGCGGCACCTACGAGATGTCCACCCGGGGCCGCACCCTCCAGGAGGAGGGCTTCATCCACTGCTCGACCCGTGAGCAGCTGCCGCGCATCGCCGACTTCCTCTACGGCGGCTACGACGGCCCGGACGAGCTGGTCGTGCTGGTCGTGGATCCGGCGCGGGTCGGGGTGCCGGTGCGGTACGAGTCCGTCGAGCCGGGCGGGGAGGAGTTCCCGCACGTGTACGGGCCCGTCCCGGTCGGGGCGGTGGTGGACGTGGAGCCGTGGGGCTGAGGCGGGAGTCGGGGCAGGCGGACCACCGGACGGCGGTGACGTCCGCGCAGGCCAGGCCGAGGTGGGCGGAGGCCGGGCGGTCGGCGAGGGCGTACGTCCAGCGGATCGTCATCCGGGGAATCGGGGTGGATCGGCGACTGAACGGGTCGATAGGCGGCGGGAGTTCAGCGGTGGCACGGGTTCACCCCGTGGGGCGTTCGATGAAGCGGAGCTGGTTGCCGGCCGGGTCCCGGAAGGCGCAGTCACGCACTCCGTACGGCTGGTCCATCGGCTCCTGGAGGACGTCGGCGCCGGACTCGCGCACCCGCTCGTACAGGGCGTCGCAGTCGGGCGTGGTGAAGATGACCCCGCGCAGCAGGCCCTTGGCGAGGAGTTCGTTGAGCGCCTGCTTGTCGGCGGGGGAGGCGTCGGGACTCGCGTCCGGCGGCTCCAGGACGATCTCCACGTCGGGCTGGAGCGGGGAGCCGAGGGTCACCCAGCGCATCCCCTCGAAGCCCACGTCGTTGCGGATCTCCAGACCGAGTACGTCGCGGTAGAAGGCGATGGCCTTGTCGTGATCGTCCACCGCGAGGAAGCACTGCGCGAGTTTCACGTCCATGGACTCACCCTAGAACCCGGGGGGAGGGTCGCGCCTCAGTACGGGCGGCGGCGCGGCCGGGTCAGCCTGCGCGCGACGCAGGGCGGGATCGCCGCGGTCTCCTCGTGGTCGCGGGCGCGGTAGGCGCTCGGCGTCTCGCCGACCAGCTCGGTGAAGCGGGAGCTGAAGGAGCCGAGCGAGGTGCAGCCGACGGCGAGGCACACCTCGGTCACGGTGAGATCGCCGCGGCGCAGCAGCGCCTTGGCCCGCTCGATCCGCCGGGTCATGAGGTAGCCGTACGGCGTCTCCCCGAACGCCTTGCGGAAGCTGCGCTGGAAGTGGCCCGGCGACATGAGGGCGTCACGGGCCAGCTCGGTCATGTCGAGGGGCTCGGCGTACTCGCGGTCCATGCGGTCGCGCACGCGCCGCAGCCGTCTCAGGTCCTCCAGGGCGGTCACCCGCCCAGCTTCGCACGGGACCGCCCCACCCGGTCCAGCTGTGGAGCGGAGATCGCTGAAAGACGACCGCACCCGGCCCGACAGGGACGCCGTGTTCGGCGGCCTGCGGACCGGGTGCGGTCAGGGAGACGCTGCAATTCAAAGAAACCGCAGGTCAGAAGGCCCAAGAAACGATCAGGCCTTCTTGGTCTCCCAGAAGATCTTGTCGATCTGGGCAATGTAGTCCAGCGCCTTCTGGCCCGTGGCCGGGTCGGTGGACGCCTTGGCGGCCGAGAGGGCCTTCAGGGTGTCGTTGACCAGCTGGTGCAGCTCCGGGTACTTCTCGAAGTGCGGGGCCTTGAAGTAGTCGCTCCAGAGCACGGAGACGTGGTGCTTGGCCAGCTCCGCGCGCTGCTCCTTGATGACGGTGGCGCGCGCCTGGAAGTGGGGGTCGTCGTTGCCGGCCATCTTCTCCTGGACGGCCTTCACCGACTCCGCCTCGATGCGGGCCTGGGCCGGGTCGTACACGCCGCAGGGCAGGTCGCAGTGGGCGCTGACCTTGACCTTGGGGGCAAACAGGCGGGAAAGCATGGAGCATTCCTTCCTCGTGATCGTCTTCTCAGGTGCGACATTACTCCCTGGGGAAGGCGATTTCTCGGGTGCCCCCTAGGGCTTAGGACAAAAGTCCAGGGTGAGACTGAGACTGGTGGAGGAACGGACCGGGGAGGTGCCGGGGATGCCGGAGCTGTCGCAGGAGACCGAACGGGGGAGGGCCGTGGCGCCCTTCGGACTGGCCGAGGTGACCGGCCCGTCCATGGTGCCCACGCTGCACCACGGGGATCAGCTGCTCGTGCGGTACGGGGGTGCGGTCCGGCCCGGGGACGTCGTGGTCCTGCGTCATCCGTTCCAGCAGGACCTGCTGGTCGTCAAGCGTGCGGTGGAGCGTCGCGAGGGCGGCTGGTGGGTGCTCGGGGACAACGCGTACGCGGGCGGGGACAGCACGGACTACGGGGTCGTGCCCGACGAGCTGATTCTCGGGACGGCCTGGTTCCGCTTCCGCCCGCTCCGGGCCGGTCAGCGCTCGCCGCTCGCGCTGCTGCGCTGGGCGCTCTCGGCGGCGAGGCCGCTGCTGCCCGACCGGTCGGCCTCCAGGCGCTTGCGGGCCCGGTAGGCGGCGACGTTGGCGCGGGTGGCGCAGCGGTCCGAGCAGTAGCGGCGGGAGCGGTTGGTCGAGGTGTCCAGGTAGGCGTTGCGGCACGGGGCGGCTTCGCACAGGCCGAGCCGGTCGACGCCGTACTCGGTGAGGTGGAAGGCCAGGCCCATCGCCGCGATCGCCGCGTAGCCGGCGGTGGCGTTGGACGGGTGGTCGGCCAGGTGCATGTGCCACAGCGGGCGGCCGTCCTCGTCCCGGTGGTCGTGCCCGGAGATCTGCGGGCTGACCGGGAACTCCAGCAGCAGGGAGTTCAGCAGGTCGACGGCCAGCGTCTCGTCGCCCCGGTCGGCTGCCTCGAAGACCCCGCGCAGCCGCGCCCGGACCGAGCGGAAGCGCGTGACGTCGGCGTCGGTGGCGCGGCGGGCCGCCGACGCGTTGTCGCCGAAGAGATCGCGGACGGCCTCGACCGTGGTCAGGGTGTCCCTGCCCCGGGCCGGTTCCTCGCTGTTCACGAGACGTACGGCGTAATCCGAGTAATAGGCCAGTTCCACTTGTAGTCCTTACGGAGGCGCTTTATCGTCGGGTCTGCGGTCGGGTAACAGCCGGTCGTGCTTCCAGGGTATTACGCGAACCGAGGGGAGTCGGTGTTCCATGACGACGAGTACCGGAACCGACTGGGCGGCCTGGCAGGAGAGCTGGGACCGGCAGCAGGAGTGGTACATGCCGGACCGCGAGGAGCGCTTCCGGATCATGCTCGACATGGTCGAGGCGTTCGTCGGTACGGCCCCGCGCGTGCTGGACCTCGCGTGCGGCACCGGCAGCATCACCGCCCGGCTGCTGCGCCGCTTCCCCGACGCCACCAGCACCGGCGTCGACCTCGACCCGGCGCTGCTCGCCATAGCGCACGGCACCTTCGCCGGCGACGACCGGGTCCGCCTCGTCACGGCCGACCTCAAGGACCCCGACTGGCCGGCCCGGCTGCCGTACGACTCCTACGACGCCGTACTGACCGCCACGGCCCTCCACTGGCTGCACAGCGAACCCCTCGCGGCCCTCTACGGTCAGGTCGCGGGGCTGGTCCGCGACGGCGGTGTCTTCATGAACGCGGACCACATGATCGACGACACCACGCCCCGGATCAACGCGGCCGAGCGCGCCCAGCGCCACGCCCGCATGGATCAGGCCAGGCGGGACGGCGCCCTGGACTGGGCGGACTGGTGGCGACTGGCCGCCCAGGACCCGGTCCTCGCCGAGCCGACCGCCCGCCGCTTCGAGATCTACGGCGAACACGCGGACGGCGACATGCCGTCGGCGGCGTGGCACGCGCGCACCCTGCTCGCCCAGGGCTTCGGCGAGGCCCGGCCGGTGTGGTGCTCGCCCTCCGACACCCTGCTGCTCGCCCTCAAGTAGCCGCCGCCGGGGCGGCCACCCCGTCCGGGGACGGCCCGTGACACGGCGAAGGGCGGTACGGGGAGCCGTACCGCCCTTTCGCCGTGCGGAGCGTCGGCGGAGCGTCAGAGGACCTTCGACAGGAACGACTGCGTCCGCTCGTGCTGCGGGTTCGTCAGGACGTCCCGCGGGTGGCCGGATTCCACCACCACACCGCCGTCCATGAACACCAGGCTGTCGCCCACCTCGCGGGCGAAGCCCATCTCGTGGGTGACGACGACCATGGTCATGCCGGACTCGGCCAGGTCGCGCATGACGTCCAGGACGTCACCGACCAGCTCCGGGTCCAGGGCCGAGGTCGGCTCGTCGAACAGCATCAGCTTCGGGTCCATCGCCAGCGCCCGGGCGATCGCCACGCGCTGCTGCTGGCCGCCGGAGAGCTGCGAGGGGTAGTGCCCGGCCCGGTCGGCCAGGCCCACGCGCTCCAGCAGGTCCATGGCGCGTTCCCTGGCCTGCGTCCGGCTCACGCCCTTGACCTGCACCGGCGCCTCCATGACGTTCTCCACGGCCGTCATGTGCGGGAACAGGTTGAAGCGCTGGAAGACCATGCCGATGTCCCGGCGCTTCATCGCGACCTCGCGGTCGCGCAGCTCGTACAGCTTGTCGCCCTGCTGGCGGTAGCCGACCAGCTCGCCGTCGACGTACAGCCGCCCGGCGTTGATCTTCTCCAGGTGGTTGATGCACCGCAGGAAGGTCGACTTGCCGGAACCGGAGGGGCCGATGAGGCAGAACACCTCGCCCGGCTTGACCTCCAGGTCGATGCCCTTGAGCACCTCGACATGGCCGAAGGACTTGTGCACGCCCTGCGCCCTGACCATCGGGACGGTGGTCCGCGGCCGGCTGTCCTGCGTCTTGCTCAGCTTGTCGGTCATGCCGTGACCTTCCTGCTCGACAGGGTCGTCAGGTGGGCCCTGACCTTCTGCCACGGGGTCGGCGGGAGGCTGCGGCTGGAGCCGCGGGCGTAGTACCGCTCGATGTAGTACTGGCCGACGCTCAGCACCGAGGTCATGATCAGGTACCAGGCCGCGGCGAGGAAGTACATCTCCACCGGGGCACCGGAGTTCTGGCCGATGTCCTGGGCGTAGCGGAACAGCTCGGGATACTGGACGGCCGCCACGAGCGAGGTCGTCTTCAGCATGTTGATCACTTCGTTGCCCGTCGGCGGCACGATCACGCGCATCGCCTGCGGGATGACCACCCGGCGCAGGGTCTTGCCGTGGCTCATGCCGAGCGCGTGGGCCGCCTCGGTCTGGCCCTCGTCCACCGCGAGCAGGCCCGCCCGGCAGATCTCGGCCATGTACGCCGCCTCGTTCAGACCCAGGCCGAGCAGCGCCGTCAGCAGCGGCGTCATGAAGTTCGACCAGTAGTCCTTGTAGAACGGCATCAGGTTGATGTACTCGAAGACCAGGCCCAGGTTGAACCAGAGGAACAGCTGGACCAGGACCGGGGTGCCGCGGAAGAACCAGATGTAGAACCAGGCGATGGACGAGGTCACCGGGTTCTTCGACAGCCGCATCACCGCGAGGACGATGCCGCCGACGATGCCGATCAGCATCGACAGGACCGTCAGCAGGAGGGTCTTGCCGACACCGGTCAGGATCCGGTCGTCGAAGAAGTAGTCCGGTACCGCGTGCCAGTTGATCCTGCCCTGGCCGAACGCGTAGATGATCGCGACGAGGAGCGCGATCGCGATGACGGCGGAGACATAGCGTCCGTAGTGCCGGACCGGAATGGCCTTGATGGCCTCCGCGCCGGCCGGGGGCGTGTCCACCGGCCCCGCCGTCTTGTCGATGTCAGTCACGGGAATTGCCTCTCAGCGGCCGCTTGGTTCTCGCGGGTCACTTGCCGCCGTTGATCACGGACTCCTTGACGGCGCCGTCCTGCGCGCCCCACTTCTCGAGGATCTTCTGGTACTCGCCGTTCTTGATGATCGCGTTCATCGCGGCCTGGAGGGCGTCGCGCAGCTGCGTCTCCTTCTTGGAGACCGCGATGCCGTACGGGGCCGCCTCGACCTGGTCGCCGACGATCTCGAAGTCCTTGCCGCCGCCGGAGGTCTTCACCGCGTAGGCCGCCACGGGGAAGTCGGCGGAGACGGCGTCCGCGCCGCCCGAGCGCAGCCGGGTCTGGGCCTGCTGGTTGTCGTCGAAGGCCTCGATGGCGAGCTTCTTGCCGCTCGGACACTTCTTGGCCTGCTGCTTGGCCAGGTCCTCCGAGGTGGTGCCGCGCTGGACGGCGAGCTTCTTGCCGCACAGGTCGTCCCAGGACGTGATGCCCTTGGTGTCGCCCTTGCGGGTGTATATCGAGACACCGGCGGTCAGGTAGTCGACGAAGTCGACACCCTCACCGACCTTCTTGCCGGTGTCCGGGTCGACGCCCTCCTGACGGTTCTTGTTGTCCGTCATGGCCGACATGGCGATGTCGTAGCGGTCCGAGCGCAGACCGGTGAGCAGGGCGTCGAAGGTGCCGTTCTGGAAGTCGAACGTCACCCCGAGCTGCTTGCCGAGGGCCGCCGCCAGGTCGGGGTCCAGGCCGACGACCTTGCCGGCGGAGTCCTTGTACTCCACCGGGGCGTACGCGATGTCCGAGCCGACCCGGATCTTGCCCTTGCTCCGGATGTCCTGCGGGAGCTTGTCGGCGAGCGGGGCGCTGCCCGCGGAGGCGCTGCCGGAGTTCTCGTTCTTGTCCTTGGTCTGGTCACCGCAGCCGGTGAGCAGCAGGGCCCCTGCGACCGCGATCGCACCGGCCGCGGCCAGACGGGAGCGCGCTGCGGTCGTACGACGGGTGGAGCTTGCGGTCATCGTGGTTCCTCCGGCGGATGGGAAGAGTTGCCGATGGGTCGACGGAAACACACACCTTCGGGTGTCGCGACCTCGTGGGTTTACGGCATCTTGCCATTCGGACTACGCCATTCAGGGGCGTCGCTATGTCAAAATCGGATAACGGGTGACCCCCGAACCGCATCAGGTCGGTACATCCTTGGTCCATAGCCCCCGAACATCTGCGGGAATCCAGCGCTCCGGCCGGAAAATCTTCGGCGTGTCTCAGGATGTGGTCACTCCTCCGCCCGCCTCATCGGTCGGTCTTGGGCGTTTTCGGGCCATTCCGATCCGTTGGTCGCGCGTCATCTGCGTGTCGCCTTCAGGTTCCGGGATGTGACCTTGCACCTAATGGACTCGTCGCGGGCGCCGTCCGTCCGGTAAGAAGGTTCTTTACACCCCTCATCCGGGGCTCAGGGCGCGTGTGCGGCGCGCCCGTCGCGTATGAGCTCGTACGTATCCGCAATCGAGCCGTACGCGGTGCCCGCCCACCCCTCACCAGGAGTGGTCGACCCTCAAACCATGCATACCTAAGGGGTAAAACAAAGTGGCAGCGGAGATCGTCAATCCTCGCAGCGACGGCACAACGGACCAGGACGGCGGGGCGGAGCCCCTCGATTCCTTCGATCCGGCGTTCGCGCTGCACCGCGGCGGCAAGATGGCCGTGCAGGCCACCGTGCCGGTCCGCGACAAGGACGACCTTTCCCTCGCGTACACGCCCGGCGTCGCGCGCGTGTGCACCGCGATCGCGGAAACGCCGGAGCTGGTCAACGACTACACATGGAAGTCCAACGTGGTCGCCGTCGTCACCGACGGTACGGCCGTGCTCGGACTCGGGAACATCGGTCCCCAGGCCTCCCTCCCCGTGATGGAGGGCAAGGCCATCCTGTTCAAGCAGTTCGGCGGCGTCGACGCGGTGCCGATCGCGCTCGACTGCACCGACGTGGACGACATCGTCGAGACCGTCGTCCGGCTCGCTCCCTCCTTCGGCGGAGTGAACCTGGAGGACATCTCGGCGCCCCGGTGCTTCGAGATCGAGCGCCGGCTCCAGGAGCGCCTCGACATCCCGGTCTTCCACGACGACCAGCACGGCACGGCCGTCGTGACGCTCGCGGCGCTGCGGAACGCGGCGCGGCTCAGCGGGCGCGAGATCGGTCAGCTGCGGGCCGTCATCTCCGGCGCGGGAGCGGCCGGTGTCGCCATCGCCAAGATGCTGGTCGAGGCCGGCATCGGGGACGTGGCGGTGGCCGACCGCAAGGGCGTCGTGTCGGCCGACCGGGAGGACCTGACCCCGGTCAAGCGCGAACTGGCCGGCTTCACGAACAAGGCCGGCCTCACCGGCTCGCTGGAGGACGCCCTCGCGGGTGCCGACGTCTTCATCGGCGTCTCCGGCGGTACGGTCGCGGAGGACGCCGTCGCCTCCATGGCCGAGGGCGCCTTCGTGTTCGCGATGGCCAACCCGAACCCCGAGGTGCACCCGGACGTCGCGCACAAGTACGCCGCCGTCGTCGCCACCGGGCGCTCGGACTTCCCGAACCAGATCAACAACGTGCTGGCCTTCCCCGGGATCTTCGCGGGCGCGCTCCAGGTGCGGGCCACGCGGATCACCGAGGGGATGAAGATCGCCGCCGCCGAGGCGCTGGCCTCGGTGGTCGGTGACGATCTCGCCGCCGACTACGTGATTCCGTCCCCGTTCGACGAGCGGGTCGCTCCCGCCGTCACGGCGGCGGTCGCCGCTGCCGCGCGGGCGGAGGGCGTCGCCCGTCAGTGACGCGCGCCGAGCTGTGCTGAACGGCCCCGTCCGGCTTGGACGGGGCCGTTCTTCTGGATCCAGTCTTCTGGATCCAGTCTTCTGGACCCAGTCTTCTGGACCCACGGCACGTCCGCCCGGGTGCTCGGACGGCGCGGTGCGGAGGTGTCGCCCGGGGGTGCCGGTGCTCGTGCGCCGCACGGGTGCCGTTGCGCAAGAGGGCATGTGTCACAGGGGGGCCTGGTTCCGCCGGCTGCGCCGCGCACCTATCGTCGGCAGCATGTTCGCTGTCTACGCCGCCCGAATCGACCGCGACCAGCCGCTCACCGGCCTCGAGTTGGGGGAGCGCCCGGCTCCCGAGGCCCGTCCCGGCTGGAGCACCGTCACGGTGCGGGCCGCTTCCCTCAACCACCACGATCTCTGGTCCCTGCGGGGCGTCGGCCTCCCGGAGGACCGGCTGCCCATGATCCTCGGCTGCGACGCCGCCGGGGTCGACGCGGACGGCAACGAGGTCGTCCTGCACTCCGTCATCGGCCAGACCGGCCACGGCGTCGGCCCCGACGAGCCGCGCTCCATCCTCACCGAGCGGTACCAGGGCACCTTCGCCGAACAGGTCGCCGTGCCGACCTGGAACATCCTGCCCAAGCCGAAGGAGCTGTCCTTCGCCGAGGCGGCCTGTCTGCCGACCGCCTGGCTGACGGCGTACCGGATGCTGTTCACCAACGCCGGCGTGCGACCCGGTGACTCGGTCCTCGTGCAGGGCGCGGGCGGAGGTGTCGCCACGGCCGCGATCGTCCTCGGCAAGGCCGCCGGGCTGCGGGTCTTCGCCACGAGCCGGGACGAGGCCAAGCGGAAGCGGGCCCTGGAGCTGGGCGCGGTGGAGGCCGTGGAGCCGGGGGCGCGACTGCCGCAGCGGGTTGACGCCGTCATCGAGACCGTGGGCGCCGCCACCTGGTCCCACTCCGTGAAGTCCCTGCGGCCCGGCGGGACGCTCGTCATCTCCGGTGCCACCAGCGGGGACCGGCCCTCGCACGCCGAGCTGACCCGGATCTTCTTCCTGGAACTGAAGGTGGTCGGCTCCACCATGGGCACCAAGGACGAGCTGGAGGACCTGCTCGCCTTCTGCGCCGCGACGGGGGTACGGCCCGTCATCGACGAGGAGCTGCCGCTGGACCGGGCCCGCGAGGGCTTCGAACGGCTGGCCTCCGGAGAGCAGTTCGGGAAGATCGTGCTCACCAACTCCTGAGGTCGTAGGGGCTGTCGGGCTGAGTGGGCGAAGGCGGGTCCGGGGTTCCGGGCCCGCCTTTCGCGTGGCCTGTTTGTCAACCAAGGTTGACGACCGCTCGCTGTCAACCTAGATTGACATCATGAGTGAGGCAACCGATCTCGCCGAGCGCGCCGGTGACCGTGACCCGCGGGTCGGACTGCGGGCCGTGGCCGCGCTGCGCCGGCTGCTGGAGCAGCTGGAGGCGGTACAGGTGCGCAGCGCGCGCAATCAGGGCTGGTCGTGGCAGGAGATCGCCGCGGAGCTGGGTGTCAGCAGGCAGGCCGTGCACAAGAAGTACGGGAGGCATTGATGTTCGAGCGGTTCACGAAGGACGCCCGGGCGGTCGTCGAGGGGGCGTCGGCGTACGCGGAGGAGAGCGGGGCGCGGTCCGTGGATGCCGAGCATCTGCTGCTCGCGCTTCTCGACCGCGAGGGCAGCCGGGCCTCCTTCGCGCTGGCTGCCCTCGGGCTCGCCGAGCCGGAGGCGCGGGAGCGGGTACGGCGGGCCGTGGCGGAGGCCCGGCGCCGGGCCGGGCTGACCCGGGCCGACGCGGATGCGCTGGCCGGGCTGGGCATCGACGTGTCGGAGATCGTGGCGCGGGTGGAGGAGGCGCACGGCGTCGGAGCGATGTCCGGCGACCGGGTGCGGGGCGGGGGCCGGCGGGCGTGGCCGTCCGCCGGGCGCCGGCCCGGCTTCGGCCGGGGGGCGAAGGAGGTGCTGGAGCGGGCGTTGCGGGTTGCGCTGGCCCGGCGCGACCGGGGCATCGGCGATGAGCATCTGTTGCTGGCGCTCACTGTGCTGCCGGGGGTGGCCGGGGAGGTGCTGGCGGATCACGGGGTGACCTTCGAGGGCGTGTCGAGGGTCTGCCCGGCGACCCGGCCGGCCGGCGGGTGAGCGTCGGCTCCGCCGCGGCGGTGTCTTCCGTTCCGCCCACCCGCCGGCCCGGCCCGTCCGTCCGGCTGACCGGCTGGGGTGTCAGCGCTTCGGGGCGTGGAGCAGGGCCGAGATGCGGGCCGCTGCCGTGGAGAGGTGGTGGCGGGCCTCTTGGAGCTGGGTGGGGGTGACACCGTGGTCGCGGGCCGCGTCGCGGATGTCGTCGCGGAAGCGGTCCAGGAGGCGGTCCAGGTCGCGGGCCGGGTCGCCGGTGGTGTCCTCGTGGGCCCAGGAGGGTTCGTAGTCGGCGGGGAAGTCCTCCCCGGGGGACGTGTGATGCGGTTCTTCGGCGGGGCGGGAGAAGGCCCAGTCCGTGCCGGAGTCCCTCCCGCGATCCTTCCCGAAGTCCTTCCCGAAGTCCCCGAGCTCCTTGGCCAGTTCCGTCAGGCCCTCGCGGACGCCGGTCGGCCAGTCGCCGCGTGTGAAGTGGTCCTGGACGCGGTCCTGGACCCGGCGGGCGATGCGCTGCACCTCCTCCTGCGCCTGGGCCCGTGCCCGCGCCTGCGCCTCCTGGGCCTGGCGGCGGGCCCGCTGGGCCTCCTCGCGGGCCCGGCGGCTCTCGTCCTTGGCGCGCCGCGCCTGCTCCTTCCATTCCTGCTTGACCCGGCGCATCTCCTCCTTGGCGGTCTTCCAGGCCTCCTTCTCGCCGGCCTCGCCGTTCTCCCCGAAGGAGTACCCGGCCCCGGACGCCTTCGTGCCCCGGCGGGCCTCGGACGCGGCGGCGCGCACCTCGCGGCGCAGGTCGCCGGCCGCGCCGCGCACGTCGGCCCTTATCTCGGCGGCCAGCTCCGCGACCGACTCGCGGATCTCCAGCTCCAGGTCGGCCAGCTCGCCGCTGCGGTCGGCCAGTTCGGCGCGGCCCGCGTCCGTGATGGCGTACACCTTGCGGCCGCCCTCGGTGGTGTGCCGGACCAGGCCCTCCGCCTCCAGCTTGGCCAGGCGGGGGTAGACCGTGCCCGCCGAGGGGGCGTACAGGCCCTGGAAGCGCTCCTCGAGAAGCCTGATCACCTCGTATCCGTGACGCGGGGCCTCGTCGAGCAGCTTGAGCAGGTACAGGCGGAGGCGGCCGTGGGCGAAGACGGGAGGCATGTCAGAGCACCTTCTTGTCGGTCGTGCCGTCGGCCGGGTCGCCGGTGGAAGCGGTGGGGCCGGTGGGGTCCCCGGTGGCGTCCCGGCCGGAGACGGAATTGTCTCCCGGCGTGGCGGGGGAAGGGCCGGCCGGGTGGGGCTCGGTGTCCCAGTGGGCGCTCTCGTCGTCGTCCCGGGGCGGGCGGCGCAGCAGGGCGATGGAGCCGGAGACCGTGGTGGCGCGCAGCTTGCCGGTGCCGGCGCCGAGGCGACCGGTGATCTTGTGCGCTCCCCACTGCCCGTGCACCCGCAGGCCGTCGAAGGCGTTGGAGATCGTGCCGCTCGCGGTGTTCGCCTCCACCTCGGCGTCGGCCGGGTGCGGCAGGCGGATGGCGATCTCGCCCGAGACGCTGGTGAGGCCGATGTCCGTGGGGCCGTCCGGGTCCAGGTCGACGATCATGGAGCCGCTGACGGTGTCGGCGCGCACGGACGGGCCGGAGCCCTCGACCACGGTCAGGTCGCCCGAGACCGAGTGGTACCGCAGGTCGCCGGTGACCGCCTGGGCCTCCAGGTTCCCCGAGACGGTGTCCGCGCGGACCTGGCCCGAGACCCCGACCAGGGTGGTGTCGCCGGTCACTCCCTTGATCACCGCGGGGCCGCGGATGCCGGAGACGACCGCGGCGGCGCCGACCACGCCCACCTCGACGCGGGTGTCGGCGGGCACGGCGAGGGAGACGACGGCGCTGCGGCGCCAGCCCTTCCGGTCGAGCCACTTGAGGAAGCCCTTCCAGGGCAGGTCCTCATAGGCCACGGTGAGCGTGGTGCCGTTCTGGGTGACGACCAGGGGCGGGCCTTCCAGCTCCGAGACCTCCAGGCGGGCGGAGCCCTCGTCCGTGCCCACCACGTTCACCGTGCCGTTGACGATGCGGACCTGGAGGTCGCGCACGGGGGTGTCGAAGGTCAGTTTCTGGGGTTCGGTGACGGACCACTCGGACATGGGGCCTCCTCGGCCGGGCGGGGCACGTGTCGCGACACGCCATATCGCGTTCTCTGAGACTCACGATATATCGTGCCTCCCGGAAGTCAAGGCGCTCGTTCGGGGGACCCGCGACCCGCCCGCACGCCCGCGACCGCGGCCCGCCCGCCGCCCGGACGGGCCCCGGCGGCGGCATAGGCTGGTGGGAGTTGTTGTCAGGCTGACGTTTCTGCTGGAGATGGGCACCGATGTACTTCACCGACCGCGGTATCGAGGAGTTGGAGAAGCGGCGTGGCGAGGAAGAGGTCACCTTCGAGTGGCTGGCCGAGCAGCTGCGTACGTTCGTGGACCTGAACCCGGACTTCGAGGTGCCCGTGGAGCGGCTGGCGACCTGGCTCGCGCGGCTCGACGACGAAGAGGAAGAGTAGGCGAGCGCGAGCGCGCGGGGGACCAGGAGAACCAGCGGGCGAGCAGGGGCGATCATCGGCCGTATCCCGCGCCGGCACCCCTCTTCCCCTCCCCCTCTCCCTCCCCGGGAGTTAGCCTTCTCCTCCCATCGGCGAACGGGGGCGTCATGGCCGGAGGAATCGAACGTGTACGCCTGGACGACGGAACCGTCGTCTGGGCCAGGATCAGCGCCGCCGCCGAGGAGGCGCTGGACGAGGGCGGCTACTGGGACACCGGGCTCGGCGACCGGGTCATCGACATGGCGGGGGGACTGGCCGGCACGGTCGGTGGCGTCGTGCGCTCCCTGCGCGCCGGTCTGGACACACCGGCCCCCGTCGAGGTCTCCGTCAGCTTCGGGATCGAACTGACGGCGCAGTCCGGCAAGATCGTGAGCGCCATCGCCGAGGGCGGCGGCACCTCCTCCCTCACCGTGTCCCTGACCTGGACCGAACCGGCCACGGCGGCGGACGGCGCCGGCCCGGCGGCGGCGGGCGGCGCGGTCGTACCGTCGCAGTCCCCGGCCCCCGGCACCGTATGAGCGCCTTCGACGAGATGGTGCGCCCCTCCCTCGCGCGCATCGGCGCGTGGGGTGACGGGTATGCAACGGACCGTGACGCGTACTGGGGGTCGGGGTTCTTCGTCGCCCCGGGTTGGCTGTTGACCTGCGCCCACGTCGTGGGAAAGGGGGGAGCCGCGGTGTGCCGAGGGGAGAGCGCCCTGAGCGTGACCTGGCAGGAGCGCACCGCCGACGGCGCCTGGGAGCCGCGCGGTGGCACCGGGACGGCCGTCGTCGTCGCGCCCCGGCCCGAGACCGGGCGACCGGCGCGGGATCCGTGGCCGTTCCCCGACCTCGCGCTCGTCCGGGTGACCGGTGCCGACGAGGTGCGCTGCCTGTGGCTCGGCGACCGGGAAGCCGGCCCGCTCACCCCGCTCGGGCTCTACGGCTGGTCGGTGCAGACGGGCGAGCTGGGCATCCGGCAGGGCAGCGGCGAACTCGCCGGTTCCGACGCCCGCGCCCTGCTGCTGACCGGCATCCTGCCCATCGGGGGACTGTCCGGCGGACCGGTGCTCGACCTGCGCCACGGCTCCGTCATCGGCGTGATCAAAGGGCGCCGGCGGGAGGAGGGCGTCGCCGTCCCGGTCACCGCGCTGTACGAACTGCTGGACTCGCGCGAGGCCGGGCGCGCGGTGCGCGAGGTGCTGCGCGCCCACGACCTCCATCACGCGGGCCTCCTCGGCACCCCCTCGCCGTACCCGCACTGGACCGCCGTCCAGGCCGCCCTGCCCGGTCACGCGCCCTCCGTCTCCGGGATCACCACGGAACTGCGCACACGGCTCTACGGCCATCTCGCGCACCTGCCGCCGCCGGCCGGAGCGGGTGAGGTCGTGCATCTCGTGGAGGACGTGAAGGAGCAGGTGCGGGGCGAACGGCTGCCGTCGCTGGTGCTGCGGAACGTCCGCACCTGGCGCGAGGGCGCCGCGCTGCTGCACGGGCTGCGCATGCTGGACCCCGCCGGCGGCGGTGGAACGCTCGTCGACCTGGACGCCGTACTGCTGTACGCGGCCCGGGTGGCCCGCAAGACCGCGCGCGAGCACGCGGGGGAGGTGGAGGCGGAGCGGCTGCGGGCGTTCACCGCGTGGATAGCCGGGCAGGCCGCCGGCCACCGGCACTGGGCGGTCGGCGAGGCCATCCGCGCGCTGCTGGAGGGCGCCGAGGGAGCGGTACGGGCCGGCGGTCCGTCCGACGCGGTTCCCGTGTTCGACGGAACGGCCGTGACCGCGGCGCAGGCCGTCGCGGCACAGGGCGGAGCCGTCGACGTGCCGACGCCGGTCGGCGCCGCCGAAGCGCCGCCCGCCGCCGAAACTCCGTCCGCCGTCGAAGCGCCGCCCGCCCTGGAAGCGCTGTCCGCCGCCGAAGCGCCGTCCGCCCCGGAGCGCCTCGGCACGCCGTCACCCACCGAGCCCGGCACGGCCTCGCTTGCCACCGGGTCCGTCCACCCGCCCGGGGGCGGCCACGCGGTCCAGCCGCGCGTCACCGTCCCCTCCCTCCTCGCCCCGTCCCCGGACACCCGCACCGACGTCCTCGTCACGGTCGGCCCGGCCACCTACGGCCGGCACCCCTGGAGCGTGCAGCTGATCTACGGCGGGCAGGACGTCACACCGGTCGAGGGGGACGACCGGGGGGTGCGGGCCGAGGAGCTGGCCCAGGTGCTGCGGGAGCCGCTGGCCAAGGCCCTGAACCAGGGCGACCACGGAGAGCACCTCGCCGCCATCGAGGTCTTCCTGCCCCGCAAGCTGTTCGATCTCCCGGTGGACGACTGGCAGTTGCTCCCCGATCCGTGCGCCACCCCGGGCGACGAAGACGACGAAGACGACGAAGACGACGACTACGTGGACGAGCGGGCCCTGCCGCTCGGGATGCGGCGGACCGTCGTCGTCCGGGACGTCCGGCGCAACGGCCTGCCGCCCTCCCCGGAGTGGCGCCGCCGCTGGAAGGGCGTCCTGCGCGGACCGCTGGCACACGGGACGCTGCACGGACGGCCCGCCGCCGAGGGGCATCCGCCGGGGGTCCGGGCCGGGGGCAGGTTCCCGTACTACGGCGCCCTGTCGGCGATGAGCGACGCGTCCGTGCCCGTCTACTGCGGTCCCGTCGGCAGCGGCGAGGGCTACGCGGCGATGCGGGACGCGCTGCGCTCCGGGCACTCGGTGGTGCTCTGGCGCCGCGATCTGCATGATCACGACGAGTGCGGGGACTTCCACCGGCAGGCCGCCGACCTGCTGGGCCTCGCCGGGCACGCGGACGGACTGCACGGGCCGGTCCGCGACCTGCGCATCCGCCTGGCCGACCCGGACACCGCCCGGGCGCACGGCCTGCGCGGCAAGATCGCCGTACTGTTCGATCCGCCGCCGGACCGGCCGCCGTACGGGACGGAGAGCATGCGACCGCCGCCGCTCGCCGCGCCCGGGGGCTGACCCGTCGGCGGCCCGCCGCTCCCGCAGGACGCCCTGTCAACTCTGTTGAGTTGTACGGATGTTCGCGGGAACGGGGGAGGGGGTGGCATACGCCGCGAACCTCGGCGGGCGCGGCCGGCGGGCGGTAGCCTCGTACGTCGGACGGCCGGGCCCGCTGCATGATCACCAGAGCCGGGAGGAGCCCAAGGTGAACGACTGGCGGATCTACCGCGGAGTGGGTCAGCCGCACGACGGCATGCGACGGTTGCCGGCGCCGCCGCCCTGGCGTGACTTCGCCGCCTCCCGGGACGGCGCGGACAGCGGTCCGGAGGACCCCAGCAGCGCCCGCCGGCTCGGCGTGCGCCGCCGTCTGGTCGAGAACTACGCGCCCCGGCCCGCCGAGGTCGACGCGGTCAACGCGGCCCTCTATCTGCGCCGGCCCCTGCTGGTGACCGGCAACCCGGGAACCGGCAAGTCGACCCTGGCGTACGCGATCGCCCATGAACTCGGCCTGGGCAAGGTGCTGCGCTGGCCCATCGTCAGCCGCACCACCCTCCAGGACGGCCTGTACCGGTACGACGCTATAGCCCGCCTCCAGGACGTCCAGCTGGAGCGCGCCCGCGGCGACGACCGGGGTGCCGCGGCCTCCGGGATCGGCTCCTACATCCGCCTCGGACCGCTCGGCACCGCGCTCCTGCCCGCCGAGCAGCCCCGCGTCCTGCTCATCGACGAGCTGGACAAGAGCGACCTCGACCTGCCCAACGACCTGCTGAACACCCTGGAGGAGGGCGAGTTCTCGGTCCCCGAGCTGGAACGCCTGGCCGACCGGGAACCCGTCGTCGAGGTGCTCACGCACGACGGCGACCGGGTGTCCGTGCGCGGCGGGCGCGTCGCGTGCACCGCGTTCCCGGTGATCGTGATGACCTCCAACGGCGAACGCGACTTCCCCGCCCCGCTGCTGCGCCGCTGCGTCCAGCTGGAACTGGACCCGCCCGGCGAGGAGCAGCTCACCGCCATGGTCGAGGCGCACCTCGGCACGGACGGCGTCGCCGCCGGCAGCGATCTCGTCCGCCGCTTCCTGGAGCGGGAACCCGGCGAGGTGCTCGCCGCCGACCAGCTCCTCAACGCCCTGTTCCTCACCCAGCACGATCCGCACGCGCAGGGCCTCACCCGGGAGCGGATCGCCGAGATGCTGATGCAACCGCTCGACCGTACGAGGTGAGAGGCGGATGCCGGGGATGCGCCTGGACGAGCTGATCGGCAAGCTGCGCCAGGGCGGGCTCCAGCCGACCGCCGAGGACGTGGCCGACGCGCTCTGGCTGGCCCGGCGGCTGGGCACGGCCGCGCCCGGCGACCCCGACGGCACCCCCGGCACCGGCCCCGACGGCCCGCCCGGTC
>NZ_JBEXKG010000021.1:0-74875 GCF_040609555.1 Streptomyces sp. NPDC004658 | reverse complement strand
CAAAGGCCACGGCGTTCACCAGGCGATGCTCGGCATCGCCAGGCTCCACAACCTGGCCCTCACTCGATAACTCACACCCCATACGGGACAACCTCGAGCTGAGTCAGGTCGGCGGGCAATGGGGCGGAGTCCTCCCATCCCGGCAGGACCT
Organism: Streptomyces sp. NPDC004658; assembly: GCF_040609555.1. NCBI lineage: Bacteria > Bacillati > Actinomycetota > Actinomycetes > Kitasatosporales > Streptomycetaceae > Streptomyces > Streptomyces sp. NPDC004658. The sequence continues at coordinate 74,724 of NZ_JBEXKG010000021.1, read as the reverse complement.
GCGTGCGGCACCAGGCCACCTCACGCACTCCTGCGTCCAGCGCGAGCCAGTCAGCAGGGTCGGCGACATCAAGCGTGCCGTGAAGCGGCGCGCCTCCCGCGAGCCGCGTCGCTGCCGCTGTCCCGTCCCCGATGTCCTCAAGCATTCCCGCCCCTCCAGCAGTCGTACCAGGTGATCGTAGAGGCGGGGTTCGCGCAGAACGCGCGAAATAGGGCCCGTGATCGCCGAGGGCAGGCCGCCGCCCGGCACCCTGCCCACCAGAAGCCGAACGCGGTGACATCGCCCCTGCTTCGCTTGCCACTGGTGACAGGTAGCACGCCGCACCGGTGACAACCACCATGCTCTGTCCCACTGAAGCCGCAGGTCAGCGGATGCCTATGGTGACAACTACCGTGCTTTGGCACACCCTCGTCGGCGGCAGCTGCACGGTCTGGTGCCCCCAAGCAGTCATCGAGAGAGGATCCTCCCGTGAGCCATCCCCTGCCGCCGTTGCCGAAGCCCGAGTTCGCCTTGATCGCCATCGAGCTGCCACCCGAGGTGCCCACCGAGATCGCCGTCGACCTCAGGACAACCGGCATCCCAGGCGGGTTGATCGGGTACGAGTACCGGCCGCTGAGCGAGCCGGCGCACTTCGGGGGGATCGGTGAACGGGGGGTGGTCGCCATCGCGACGAGTGGCCTGTTCGAACGCATCGCCATCGATGTGGCCAGCGGGCGCATAGTGCATATACCCTATATCGGGTCATCGAGGGTGAATCGCGTCAACAGTGACCTCGCCTCCTTTAACCGATGCGTTGCGGCTGTGATCGCACTCTTCCCGTTCTACGCGGAGGACGACGAGGAGGGGTTCGAGGAGGTGGCGGAAGAGCTGCGCGAGCTCATCTCCGGCATCGACGCCACTGCCCTCGCGGGCGATGGGTTCTGGGAGACCTTCTGCGACGACGTGGCGATCGGAGACTATGCGGACTGGGAAGCGTGATCCCGGATCGGCCCCGGCGCCGATCAGCCATCCAGGGCTCAGGCCCTGGTCAGCGGTGCAGCCGTCTACGAACCGCGTCCGCGGCACCCTCGCGTCGCAGCACGGTCACCCGTATGCAATTCGCCAGTTCCGACCTACTCGGCGGGTCAGGGCTTCTATGCTGGCCGCCCGGTTGTGTAGCCAGAGGGGCGGGATTCGCTGTGCTTTCGAGGTGGCTTGCGGCTGTGGTGGCAACAGGATTCGTGTGGGCCTTGAGCTGCACACCCGCGAACGCTACGGCGGTGGCGGGAACGTGGACCGTTTACGCGGGTCCCAAGGCGTGCCTGGACTACCGAGCGGACTGGGGCGTATACGTCACCGGCTGTAACGGCAGCACCTACCAGACGTGGTACTTCGACCCGGACGTCCCGAAAACGGCGCTGCGCCAGAGGGCGAGCGGCTTGTGCCTGACGGTGCGCAGCGGGCAGCCGGCGATGCGGGCATGCAACGCGGCCGACCCGGCGGCCTTCTGGCACGTGGCGGGCCCGACGCTGTCGATCAACAACGACTACTACCCATTCAACTGTCTGGGGCGGATGACCAACGACCGAGTCAACCTGCCCATCTGTTCCGGCGGTGAGTCGCAGGTCTGGTACATGTGGACAGAGCCACGTCCCTGAGCGTCGGCGCCGACAGGATCGCATACAGCACCGATGGGGCCCGCCAAACCGACTGCGTTTCATCACCTGGGACGGCCCACTTCGTCGGTAGCCCGGGATGGCTCCCGGGTCGGCTACTCGTCGGCTGGATCCTCGTGGGGGTACCGGACGGCCTCTTTACGGCCTGTTCCACCTCGTACCGGCCGGCCCCGGTGGCTCTTCGGCGTGCGTGGTGACGGCCCCTTGTACGGCCTCGGCCGCGTCGCGTCATCGACGCCACTGGGCCTCATAGGTCGTCACCAGTGAGGCCCACGAGCTTCGCGCGTGCTTCCTCGGCGGATCGTTCCAGCTCGACCCACTCATCGGGGACCTCTGTCACGGGAACGGATCCTAGGCGCCGAGCGCGGCGCCCAGGCGACCAGCATCAGCGACCGATCGGGTACAGCTTCCGGTGGAAGGCATGCGTCATGACCTGGACGCTGCCGGAGCCGATGCTCGCCGCCCCCGTGTCCGACCCGAACCCTGCCCCAGCTGTGGGCGGCCGAGGCGAAGTTCGACGGTTCTCCAGACACTTGAAGTTGTCTCATCCGAGTGAGGCCGCAGCATCTCCCTGCACAGCTCCGACTGGTGCCGGAAGACTGCAGGTTGCCGGAGTGGTGACGATGCCTGTGGGGTGGTCGCGTGCAACTGTTCTTCACCGACCAGCGGAAGGTCTGGAAGGTCGGCCAGGTCGCGGGGCTGAGTCGTTCAGAGCTGTCAGCTCTGTTCGCCCGGCGTCCGGCGCCTCCGGGTACGCCGATCCTGCTGGATGAAGCGATGCGCCCGGTCGAGCCGGTGTCGTCGTGGTTCCGGTCGCTGGCGCTGGAACGCAAGGACGCGAAGACGATGCGGTCGTACGCGTACTCCGTGCTGATGCTGCTGCACTTCCTGCTGGCCCGTGGGACGGATCTGCAGTCGGTCACGGAGACCGAGCTTCGGGAGTTTCGTCTGTGGCGGCAGGACGAGGCGGAGGAGGTGGTCGGTGACGCCGCGTGGGACCGGGACTGGGCCGCCATCGAGTCTCCTTACCGGTATCTGATCCGGATCGGTGTCGTTGCCCGGCAGCCCTGGCGGGCGACACCGCAAGGTTCCAACCTCGCCAGCAGAGTCCGCCCTGACCTGCGCTTTCGGCACATGGAGCTCGATCAGTACCTCTACCTGAGGGACGTCGGATTCGGAGGACTGACTCCGGACGCCGGACTGGATGTCTCGTTCCGGGGTTGGCGGCCTCACCGAAACCGCGCCGCCTGCGAGCTGGCGCTGATGACGGGGATGCGCATCCAGGAGTGGTCCACCTTGCTCCTGCCCGAGCTCGGTCTGGTGGATGGCCGGCGGCCGGCGTTCGCGGACGTCGAGCTGAAGGCTTGCGCCAAGTTCGGACGGCCGCGCTCGGCCTATGTCGCGCCGGACCCGATGGAAGTGCTCGGTCCCTACCTGCTGCTCGAACGTCCGGAGATCGTGGCGAAGGCCCAGCGATCACTTCGACGGCGGCACCGAGAGCTGTTTGTGATCCAGCGACTGGAGGCCGACGGCACGAGGGTCCGCGGGGTACTCGACGGCCGGACGATCACGCGCACGGTCAAGAACATGAAGCCGGACCTTCGGCGTCTGGCGGTGGTGGAGACCGGTGACGGCCTCGATCCGCTGGCGCTGTTCATCGGTCAGGGCGGCAGGATGCTCACCTTCTCGGCTTGGGACAAGATCCGGTGGAGGGCCTGGGACCGGATGAAGGCGTGGGCCGGCGACCGGCACGGGCCGGTGCTGCCCAGGCGGTGCTGGGTCTACCACGACCTTCGGCACACCTTCGCCTTCGACGCCGACAGCCGCGGCGAGGCCATCGGCTTCGGGCCCGGCGCTGACCAGATGCGTTCGGCCTTCGCTGCCGTCCGGGAGAAGGCCGAAGCCCTCCGAGCGAACGGAAAGGCCCAGCGAGGGGACGTTCGCGTCGAACACGGCCTGCTCAAGCGCACGCACCTGTCGATCCGGTTCGGAAAGCTCAACCACTGCACCCTGGACGAGAACAACCCCGTCGGCGCGAAGTGCCTCGAAGACGCCGTCGTGCCCCCTGGACACCGAGGCCCACTCATCGACCGCTGCCAGCCCGCACGCTGCAGCAACAGCATCATCGCGCCGGAACACCTGCCGATCTGGCAGGCCGAGCACGCGTCCCTGACCAAACTGCGGAGCCTTCCCGCACTCCCGGCGAACCGCAGAGCCCTGATCGACCAGCAGATCCGAGATGTCGAATCGCGCTCACCAAGGCAGGAGAATCATGACCTCTCCCGCCCGGCCCGGTCTCTCCGTCACGGCCGAGAAGGCCCTTCGAGAGGCCATGGAACGGCTCTTCACTGGTCGGCCCCTGCGTACCGACGGAAAGCTCATGCGTACCGACGGAAAGCTCACCAAGCAGAACCTCTGGCGGGAGGCAGGCGTCAGCCGGGCCACGATGAACCGGGCAACCGCAGTGCTCGTCGACTGGGATAACCACCTCAGCCAGAGCACGGCAAGCAAACACCACCAAGCCCAGGCCGCGGAGATCGCCCGTCTTCGCCGCCGACTGCGAGACAACCGAAACGAGCGACAACGACTCCAGGACGAAGTCGACGCCGCCGCCACGGTCATCGCAGCCTGCTCGCGGAGAACATGCCCTGCGCGAGCAGATCACCCAACGCTCAGCCGTCGTCATCCCGCTCGACCGAGCACACGCCACACGCGAGTGAAGGTGGCATGGAACCAGCCTCGGGCCGACAGGCCAGTGGTCCACAGATCCCGCAACGCTGGGATGCACGGTGTGACCAGCAGGTATCGACGGCGTTTGTGGGACTACACATAGGTTGTGTTGGCCTGTGTCCGGTATGTCCTCCTAGCCTCGTGAGTGGAAGTGATCAAGCAGGTCACTGATCGCTGAGACGAGGAGGTGCTGGACATGGCCGAGTACACGCTGAAGGACAAGGTCGCGGTCATCGGCGGGGGCGAGAAGAACCTGGGCGGGCTGCTCAGCAGGACGTTCGCCGAGGCCGGGGCCAAGGTGGTGGTGCACTACCACACAGCGGAGAAGGAGGCCGAGGAGACCGTCCAGGCCATCCAGGACGCCGGCGGGCAGGCGGTGTCCGTCCAGGGGGACCTGACGGACGTCGCGAACGTGCGTCGGCTGTTCGACACCGCAGTGGACACCTACGGCGGCGTCGACGTCGCGGTGAACGCGACCGGGATGGTGCTGCGCAAGCCGATCCTGGAGACCACTGAGGAAGAGTACGACCGCATGTTCGGCATCAACGCCAAGGCGGGGTACTTCTTCATCCAGGAGGCTGGGCGCCGCCTGAACGACCACGGCAAGATCATCAGCCTGGGCACGTCCCTGCTGGCCGCCTTCACCGACGGCTACTCCACCTACGCGGGCGGCAAGGCGCCGCTGGAGCACTTCACCCGGGCGGCGGCCAAGGAATTCGCCGACCGGTCCATCTCCGTGAACGTAGTGGCGCCAGGGCCGATGGACACGCCGTTCTTCTACGGCCAGGAGACCCCGGAGCGGGTTCAGTTCCACAAGTCGCAGGCCATGGGCAACCAGCTCACCCACATCGAGGACATCGTCCCGCTGATCAGGTTCCTGGCCACCGAGGGCTGGTGGATCACCGGCCAGACGCTGTTCGCCAACGGCGGCTACACCACCCGATAAGCCCGCACCACCAGTGCCGGCCGCGACTATGTGGGTGCGGCCGGCCCGGGGCGGGAGCGACCCGTATCCGACTCCGCCACGCAGGAGACAAGAGATGTCTGCCGAGCTGACCGATCCCGCGGTGGCCGCGTTCGTCGCCGCGGTCAACGCGGGCGACCGGGAGGCGTTCTTCGCCGCGCTCACCGATGACGCCACGATGTCCGACGACGGCACCGACCGGGACCTGCGAGCCTGGGCGGAGCGCGAGATCTTCTCCTCGAACGGCCGCATGGACGTCGAGGACGTCTCGGCCGACGGCCGTACCCTGATGGCCACCTACACCAACTCGACCTGGGGCAGCATGCGCACCCGGTGGGTCTTCACCGTCTCCGGGGGCCGCGTCAGCCGCTTCGAGACCGGACAAGCCTGACCACTGGCTCTCCGCCGGGCCGTCGCCGGCCACTCCTTCTTGGCACTTTTAGGAGCTGCCATGTCACAGCTGATTGTTCTGGTGACCGGTGCGTCCACCGGCATCGGCCGCCTGACCGCCCAGACACTCGCAGGCGCCGGGCACACGGTGTACGCGAGCATGCGCGATGTGGCCGGCCACAATGCAGCAAACGCCGCCGCCGTACAACAGTACGCACAAGACAACGGGGTGGATCTGCGGGTGACGGAGCTGGATGGCTGCGACCAGGAATCGGTCGGCGAGGCCGAGGGCCGGCTCCTTGCCGCGCACGGCCACATCGATGTGGTGGTGCACAACGTCGGGCACATGACCGTCGGCCCCGCCGAAGCGTTCACGCCCGAGCAGCTGGCCGCGCTGTTCGATACCAACGTCTTGGGAGCGCACCGGGTCAACCGTGCGGTCCTGCCGCGCATGCGGCAGGACCGGGCCGGGCTGCTGGTGTACGTGGGGTCCACGACCAGCCGCATGATCTACCCGTTGCTCGGCCCGTACTGCGCGGTCAAGGCCGCCTTCGACACCCTCGCCCAGGCCGTGCGCTTCGAGGTCGCCCGGTACGGCATCGAGGTGGTTACCGTGATGCCTGGTGCGTTCACCACCGGCACCGAGCACTTCCCCAAGGCCACCCATCCGGCCGACACCACCACTGCGGACGCCTACAAGGAACTCGCGGGCATGACAGAGACGGTCACCGCAGCCCTGCAGGCGATGGCCCCTCCCGGCGCGCATCCGCAGGCCGTGGCGGACGAGATCACCCGCATCGTGGGTCTGCCTGCGGGGAGCCGGCCCCGATCGCGGCCGATGGTGGACTTCCTCCACGACGGCGCCGAAGAGATCAACGACACCGCCGATGCCCTGCAAGCCGTACTGCTGGAGCGCCTGGGCCTGGCTGATCTGCTGACCCCGCGCAGCACTGTCTCGAAAGAGACCCGATGAGCAGTGGTGACAATGCGGTGGAGCGGGGCGGGCTGCTGCGGCGGGTGATGCGCGGTCGGGATCCCGGCGAGGAGCACCGTGCCTCCACCCCGCTGGAGCTTTTGTTCGACCTGACGTTCGTGGTCGCGGTCTCGCAGGCCGCGGCCCAGCTCCACCACGCCCTGGCCGAAGGCCATGTCGCCTCCGGGCTGCTGGGCTATGCCGCCGTCTTTTTTGCGATCTGGTGGGCCTGGATGAACTTCTCCTGGTTCGCTTCCGCCTACGACACCGATGACGTGCCCTACCGGCTGCTGACCCTGCTGCAGATGGGCGGTGTCCTGGTCCTGGCCGCCGGGGTCCGCGCGGCGTTCGACGGCGACTTCACCCTCGTCGTCGCCGGGTACGTCGTCATGCGCCTGGCGATGATCTCCCAGTGGCTGCGGGCCGCCATCGAGCATCCCGAGGGCCGACCGGGAGCGCTGCGTTACGCGGCGGGGATCGCCGTCGTCCAGGCCGCATGGGTCGCCCGGCTGTGGGCGCCGGGCGTGTGGGCGCCGGCCACGTTCGTCGTGCTGGTGGCGGCCGAGCTCGCGGTGCCGGCCTGGGCGGAGTTCCGGGGCAGCGCCACCAGCTGGCATCCGGGACACATCGCCGAACGCTACAGCTGCTTCACGATCATCGTCCTCGGCGAGGTCATCCTCGCCTCACTGGTGGCTGTGCAGTCCGCGGTGACCGGCCATGGCCTGTCCGAGCCCGTCGTGCTGATCGCGGTGGGCGGGCTGCTGCTCGTCTTCGCGCTGTGGTGGATCTACTTCACCGGCAGCGACGCCGCGCTGACCAGCCTGCGCACCGCCCTGGTCTGGGGTTACGGGCACTACGGCGTCTTCGCGGCCCTGGCCGCCATCGGCGTCGGCCTGGAAACCGCACTGGACGCCACCGAGCACCACGCGCACCTGTCCGTCCAGGCCGCCGCCCTGACTGCGGCTGTCCCCGTGGTGATCGCGCTGGTACTGCTCGGCGTCCTGCACCGCATGACCGGCACCGGCGCCGTCGGGCACGGCCTGCTCGTCGCGGCCGGTGCCCTCGCGGTGCTGGCTCTCGCCTTCGCCGCACCCGCACTGGGCATCGGGCCTGCGGTGCTGGGCATGGGCCTGACCGTCGCCGCGACACTGACGGCGAACCTCGCCGTCTACCGCCACCGCAGGAGGATGAGCTGAGGTGGGCCTGGACCTGAACAAACTGGAGCACCTTATCGCGGTGGCCGAGGAGGGCAGCATCACCCGCGCCGCCGCCCGCCTGCACCTGTCCCAGCAGGCTCTGTCCACCTCCATCCGCGTCCTGGAACGCGAAGTGGGCGTACCCCTGCTGGAGCGCACCGCCACCGGCGTATCCCTGCTGCCCGCCGGCACCGCCCTGGTCGAGGACGCCCGCGTACTGCGCGGCACGGCACGCTCCGCCCTCCAGCGCGCCCGCCGCATCGGCCGCGGCGAGAAGGAACTGCTGCGGCTCGGCCACACCCCGGCCGTCACCGGGGAGGAGGTCATCGCCCTGCTGCGGCAGGTGGGTGCCGTCCACCCCCAGCTGGCCACCGACGTCAACCAACGCTACCCACACGAGCTGACCGCTGCCCTTCTGACCGGAGACCTCGACATCGGACTGTGCCGGGCGATGACCCCGCCGCACGGACTGACCCGCACCACCCTGGGCCACCAACGCCTCAACATCGCGGTCCCCGCCGACCACCCCCTAGCCACACGCACGTCCGTGGCACTGTCCGAACTCGCCGACCAGCACTTCATCGTCTGGGGCCACCCCGGCTACTCCGGATACACCGATCTGCTGATCAGCCACTGCCGCGCGGCAGGATTCGAGCCCCGCACCGACCGCACCACCCTGCAGGGCACCCCGCCCGTCACCGCCGTCATCGGCACCGACCGCTGCGCCTTTGTCACCACACCGCCCGGCCCCGCCGCCGGCGGCGCCGTACGCATCCTCGCCCTCGACCCACCCCTGTACGTGCCCCTGCACGCCCTGCACTCCCCCTGGGCCACCAGCCCAGCCAGAGACGCGTTCCTCACCACCGCCACCCTGTGATCACACGCCGTCGGCCGATTCCGCCGTCGGAGCCGTCCAGGACGTTTCATGAACTCATTTCGGGCTCATGGCGTCTTCGTCACCGACACCGGAAAAGCGCCGCGGTACCTTGACCGATGGGGCCCCCACTGCTGAGCCGGGACGCCGGGCGGCTGGTGCTGCGCTCACGCAAGAGATCCGAACTCGCGGCCTCTTTCCCGGAGGTGCGCTCCGCCGCCGCGTAGCTGCCGGACGCCACGGCGCTGGACGGGGAACTGGTGGTGTGGGAGTCCGGACGGCCGGCCTTCGAGCGGCTACGGCAGCGTTCCAATCGGCGCGGTGCCGGCGCCGACCTCCCCGCCCGGCGGTGGCCCGCCCACTTCGTCGCCTTCGACCTGTTGCGGCTGGCGGGCACCGACACGACCAGGTGGCCCTACCGGCGTCGCAGGGCGGCTCTGGAGCGGCTGTTCGCCGAGCACCGGCTGACGTCGCCGTGGACGCTGTGTCCGTCCACCACCGACCCGGCCACCGTCCGCGAGTGGCTGACGGAGTGGACCGCGGTCGGTGTCGCCGGACCTGGACCACCGGCTCACGAGGGCCGGACACTTCATGGCGGAGGAGGCGCCCGACGAGATCACGCAGGCGATCCGCGACCTGCTGCTCCGCTGAGCCCGCCGACCGGGCCACGGCGGCAGCGGGCGAGCTCCGCGATCCGGCGACCGCCGACCAGCCCGCTTCCCTACGGCCGCTGCCGCGGCCCGGGGAACAGCACCGACGTTCAGCAACGGACCGGGCGTGGGCGGGGAGGGCCGCTGATGAGCCCCGGGGAACCGGCCGTCCCCGTCCCACACGGTCAGGCCATTTCGACGTAGTGGTGGACCCGGTCGAAGCGCCGGGCCGCCACGTCCCTGCGGCGGACCACCCAGTGGGCCACGCCGGAATCCAGTTCCGTGACGTCGTCGCCGCACCTCCAGGTGGCCAGGAGAGCCCAGTCGTCGGCGCCCGCTCCGTGGGCCGTACCGCCCTGCTCGGGGGAGCCGGCCTCCTCGGGATCACGGGCGTAGTGGACGGGGTCGTTCTGGGGCGAGACCGGGTGGCCGCCGATCTGCAAGGCCCAGGAAGGACGGTAGCCGCCCACGTCTGCCCAGGCGTCGGCGAGTTCATCGGCGAGTTCGAACTGCTCGTCCTCGGGGAACTCGCCCCATCTGTCGAGGGCGAAGCTCTCCGGCATCTGCGCGCTCGGCTGATGCCAGACCGTGCGGAGCTCACGCGGACGGTACGGCTCGCGCCAGCTGTGTTCGAGGGGGCTCGGAGTTGCCGGGGTCCCGGCGGGGACGTACAGCACCGCGTCGGACACCTGTCCCCCGATGCCGTGGACATCGGTGCCGGAGAAGAGGAGCAAGTGGCCGTCGGCGGGGAGCGGGAGGCCGGTGGCGCCCGGCGGGAGAGCCGCGAGGTCGACGGAGGCCACGAAGGGCTCGGACGGCCTCGGGGTGCCGTGCGGCAGCAGGGGGTCGCCGCCGACCCGGGCCACGAGGGGACCGTCACCGCCCTCCGCCAAGTACACCGCCGGGCGGGCGACACGTATCCATTCCTCCACCTCCTCCGACGGCAGACCCCGGGATGCCGCCTCGGCCCGGAAGCGGTTCATTCTGTCCACGCTCGCGTCGGTCACCGGCCCACCCTAACGGGGTTGTGCGAGGCCATCGGCAGGACCGAACTCGCTGCAGGGAGAGACAATGTGGCGCTCCTGACCTTCGAAACGTGATGTCGGCGGGGACTGACGATGTGTGATCGACGCGGTATGCCGGTGGTGTGAGGTATCCGCAGGGTGGCGGGCTGACGCCCGGACGGCAGGTGTTTTGCGAGCGGATCCGGCTGGAAGCCGCCGAGCGATTCGCTGCCCGTGCCTCGAATCCGCACGCTGGCCATCCGCCCGGTCCTGATGCGGGCCGGGCTCCTCGACGATGCTGACAAGCCCACGCGGTTCTCCGTCTCCGGCAGCCGACCCGCACTCCGTACATCACAGCTCCGGTGCCGCCGCTGCCGCCTCGGGCACCGCGCCAGTGCGCGGACTGATACGCCTGGATTGCCTGGTTCAGCCCTGGAGGGTGGCGAGCCAGTCGGTCAGCAGGCGGTTGACCTCGTCGGGGCGCTCCTGCTGGATCCAGTGGCCGCAGCCGTCCAGGAGGTGGGAGGCCGACAGGCCGGGGAGGGTGGTGGGGTGGGCGTCGATGGCGTCGGACATCCAGGTGGTGGAGGCGTCCAGGGCGCCGCCGACGAACAGGGACGGCTGCTTGATCGGGGCTCCGCGGTGCGGGGCGAGGTCTTCCCAGTCCCGGTCCATGTTGCGGTATCGGTTGAGTGCGCCGGTCAGGCCGGTGCGCTCGAACTCCCCGGCGTAGACGTCGAGGTCCTCCTCGCTCAACCAGGCCGGGAGCGGGCCGGCGGGGAAGCGGTCGCGCAGCTGGCCGCCGCCGCGGGCGACGAAGTGCGGGTCGGGCTCGCCCCGGGCGGGCATGGTGTCGGCGGACAGGGCCGCGTAGAAGCCCGAGAGCCAGCCCCGGACGTCGGGCTCGATCTCCGCCTCGGCGCGGCCGGGCTCCTGGAAGTAGGAGACGTAGAACTCCTGCTCGGGGCCGCCGATCTGTCCGAAGATGTCGCTGGGGCGGGGCCCGCCGGGCGGCGCGTAGGGGACGCTCAGCAGGCCGACGGCGCGGAAGACCTCGGGGTGGAGCAGGGCGGAGGCGGCGGCGATGTTGGAGCCCCAGTCGTGGCCGACGACCACCGCGCTTTCCTCGCCGAGGGCACGCACGACGGCGACGTTGTCCTCTACCAGATCGAGCATTCGGTAGGCGTCGGTCGCCTCCGGCTTGGAGGAGCGGCCGTAACCTCGCACGTCGATCGCCACCGCCCGGTAGCCGGCCGCGGCGAGGGCCGGGAGCTGGCGGCGCCAGGAGTACCAGGACTCGGGGAAGCCGTGCACGAGCAGGACCAGCGAGCCGGTGCCCTGCTCGACCAGGTGCAGACGCCCGGCCGGGGCCTCCACGGTGCGGTGGCGGAGTTCGGCGGTCGGCTCGAACTGCATGGGCTTCTCCTCGGTTTGCGGCGACGCGGCTATCCATCGATCATGCGGCGCAGCACCCGCCGACGCGACCGGCCTTGCCATTCTGGCAACCTTGCAGGACAGAGGGGTGCGGCGGCAGGGCAAGAAGGAGCGTGACAGGTGGCAGTCGACGACGTGGACGGCACACTGGCCGCGATGGGGCCCCGGTTGCGGGCCGCACGCGAGCACCACGGCGCGACGCTCGCCCGTGTCAGCTGCACGACCGGCATCTCGCCCAGCACGCTGTCCCGGATCGAGACCGACCGACGCAAGCCCACCCTGGAGGTGCTGCTGCAACTGTCGAAGGAGTACGGCGTCTCCCTGGACGAGCTGGCCGGCACGGCGCCCGCTCCCGCGGCCAAGCCGCGCGCCACCGCGCCGCTGAGCTTCGGCGACGACAAGACAGTACTGCCGCTCACCCGGTACGTCGGCGGCCTGCACGCCCACAAACACGTCCTGCCCGCCCTCGAGGACCCGCCCACGCGGCCCCGTCAGGTCTCCCACGACGGCTACGAGTGGCTGTGCGTCCTGTACGGGCGACTGTGGCTGGTGCTCGGCGACCAAGACCTCATCCTGACACCCGGGGACGTCACCGAGTTCGACACCCGCACCCCGCACGGGGTGGCGAACTCCAGCCCCAGCGGTCCGGTCGAGTACCTGGTCATGTTCGGACCGCAGGGCGAGCGCCTACGGCCGCGCACCCCTCCAGCCGCTGCTCGCGGGACTGGTGGCAGAAAGGCTGCCGAGTGAGCAGCTGTGACAAGCTGCGTGCCTTGTCGGTGGGACGCCGGACGAGGCCCGCACCGGAGTCGCGTCGGCCACTGTGAGCTACCTGATGGAGGGGGAACGATTCGGCTTCCCCGTCCGGGGGACGAAGCGTCCATCCCGCTGCGTTCGGGGGCATCGCCGGCACGATGGCTACGACGCCGGGCCGCCGGCAGAGCGCTGTGCGGCGGCCCGCCGGATCGAGCCGAAGCACGGCAGATGTCACCACCGGCATCCGCTGAACTGCGGCTTCAGTCGGGGCGAAGAACAGTGGTGGTCACCGATACGGCACGCCATCTGTCACCAGCAGCCCGCGAAGCAGCGTCGATGTCACCGCCTCTGCGCCCCGCAGCCGGAATGTGGTTGGGCGCATCACAGGGGTGGACTGGCCCGGCCCGGTGACGTCACAGGGCTCCGGCGTCCCGGGCCGTCCAGACGCTCGGGTAGATCGGCCGGAAGCCGAGTTCCCGACGGATCCGCTGGTTGGACGTGATCCCGAACCACGGGTCGGGGTCTGTCAGCTCATGGAGCCCGACGGGCACCTCGACGCCGTTGAGCTGATAGAGCTCGACCGTCGTGACGGGGGCGTCATCGGCGATGTTGTAGATCCGGCCGGCGATGCCCGGCGCGTACAGCAGGCGCATCAGGCCTTGGGCGACGTCCGCATGGTGGGCCATCTGCAGGCGCTGGTGCGGTGCCCAGCGGGCAGCCCAGTGCAGGACGTCGGCGAGGTGCGGGTCGCCTTCGCCGTAGACGAAGGGGAGCCGTCCGATGCGTACGTCCAGACCCTTGAGCGCGAGCAGTTCGCGCTCGGCCTCGGCCTTGGACTCGGGATAGGCACCCCACATCGCGCCGCCCGGCCGGCTCTCGTCCTCCTCGGTCAGCGGGCGGCCCCGTCCGACGCCGTACACGTTGTTCGTGCTGACCTGCACGAACCGCTCCACACCCAAGGCCTGCGCGGCGCGGCCCAGGGCCACCGCGGCGTCCCGATTGACGGCCCATGCCTCCTCGTCCGGCACCCCGCGGAAGGAGGCGGCGACGTTCACGACGGCGTCCACGCCGGCGAGCGCCTTGCCGAGTGTCTCCTCCTCGCGCATGTCTCCCACGGCGACCTGGGCGCCCAGCTCCGCGAAGCGCTCGCCGCGGGCAGCGTCCCGTACAAGGACGCGCACCTGCTCGCCCGGCTGCTGCTGGGCCAGCAGCCTCGGCACGAAGCGGCGTCCGACCTGTCCCGTCGTACCGGTCACCAAAGTCAGCATGATGTGCTCCTCACCTCACGCACTGTGTCGCCTGTCGTTGATGACCAGCCTCGGCGGATGCGGGGACGAGGAGGAGAGACCTCTTCATCAGAGGATCGGGAGTCCCTGGATAAGCCGGCCGGCCTCGCGCACCCTGGAGAGGTGAACCGAGCCGAACTCGCCGACTTCCTGCGCCGCGCTCGCGCCCGCCTGGCCCCCTCCGACGTGGGCCTCACGGCCAGCGCCCGCCGCCGTACGCCGGGGCTGCGCCGCGAGGAGGTGGCCCAGCTGGCCGGCATGTCCGTGGACTACTACACGCGGCTGGAACAGTCCCGGGGCCCGCGCCCGTCCCGCCAGATGCTCACCGCGCTGGCCCGCGCCCTGCGCCTGACGGAGGACGAACGCAACCATCTCTTCCACCTCACCGGTGAACAGCCGCCGCGCCGGGAGGAGACCAGTACGCACGTGCGCCCGGGCCTGCTCCTGGTGCTGGACCGGCTGCATGACACCCCGGCGATCGTGGCCACCGACTGCGGCGAGGTCCTGGCCCAGAACGCGATGTCACGGGCGCTGAGCGGAGACCTCCTCGCCGGCCCGCCCCGAGGACGCAACATGATCCGCCGCTTCTTCCTGGACCCGGCGGCCCAGGATCTGTTCCCGCCCGAGGACCGCCCGGAGCGCGCCCGCGAGCAGGTGGCCGGCCTGCGAGCGGTGGCCTCGGCCCGCCCCACGGACCCCGAACCCGCCGCCCTCGTCGCCGAACTACGCGCCACGAGCGAGGAGTTCGCACGCCTCTGGGACGAACACGAGGTCGCCGTACGCCGCGCCTCCACGAAACGCTTCCGGCACCCCGCGATCGGCATTCTCGAACTCGACTGCGAGATCCTCGTCAACTCCGACCACAACCAGCAGCTCGTCATCCACACGGCCCGCCCGGGCACGGAGTCCTACGAGCGCTTGCAGTTGCTGCGGGTGGTGGGCTTGCAGGACCTGACGCCGACGGGCTCCTGAGCACGAGCGTGTTTTCGAGTGCCCTCCCTGCCCACCGCATATCGCACATCGCACATCGTCCACGATCTGCCATCGGGGCCGGCAGCGGCACAACGTCTCGTTCAAGCGCCTGCCCGATGCCCACGCCGAGCGACTGGCCGAGGGCGTTGGTGATCACGTTGGTCCAGGGCCGGTGCCGGGCCAGGCGTAGGTATATTCGGCGGCCGGTGGTGACGAGCTGGACTGCGGCGGAGAACAGCCGCAGTCGCAGTCGCAGTCGCTTGGGCTCCCAGCGGCGGCCGGTCCTCGGCACCGCCGCCGGTCTGCTGCGGACCTGCGGGTAGGTCGGCTCGATCGCCTCCTTCGCCACCAAGCGCATCGTCTTCCACCACCAGGTCAGCGACCACGGCATCCATCTCATCGCCTGGATCATGATGGGCGTAAGCCTGGGCCTCACCACTCTCACCCTGGCCGACCGAACCCTGCGAAGCCGCCCGGACCAGCCGACCGAGACCTGAAGCCGTATGCCCGCGCCCGGCGCAGAGGAGGGAGCTGCGTTGTCTGCCACGCTCGGCTGTCGCCCGGGTGTACTGGCGAGAATCCATCCGCGATCCACCCCCTGCGCAACGTCCCGGAGCAGGCGCCCGTCCGCGGCGATCGACAGGAGGGACTCCCCGGGGTGCACGCGCCGAGGTCCCGGTCTCACGGCCGGAGAGGCAACCCACGTCAGTGATCAGTATGTTGATCCATTCACCCGGCTCGGCGCTCCTGCCGGGCCCGGGCGGAGCCGCATCCTGGGCGTCACCACCCACCTGTCCGCGGCCTGGGTCGTGCAGGCCGCGAAGAATCTCGTCATGGGTGTGGCGGATGGAGACGGCCGGGCACGATTCCTCATTCGGGACCGGCACGGGAAGTTCCCCGCCCTGTTCGACGCCGTCCTCGCGAGGTCCTGGACCGCATCTTGATCTGGAACCAGCGGCACCTGATCCACGCTCGACCGGCAAGGGCAACGTTGGCGGACGTGGGCACACGTGCACGGGCCCTGTTCGCGGCCTCGCGCGAACAGGGCACTGCATGTGCTGGCCTGACCGAGGAAACCGCAGAACACGTACCCTCCCGCTGGAAGGGGTGAGTACGGTCTGCTTGAAAACCAGGTGACGCCCTACTTGAGGCCGAAGGCCCGGATCAGGGTCTGGTTCACCGTGTTTCCGCCGGTGTCCCGCGCGGTCGTGCGCAGGCTCACGTACCGGACGCCGGACGGTGCGTCGAGCAGAGCCGTCTGGCCACCGTCCGTACTGTGCAACGGTGTCGGGAGCCAGGTGGTCCCGTCGTCGTAGGAGACCTCCAGCTTGACATCGCGGACCGGGGCGGCGCCTGCGGCGCCCTTCATGTGCGACGCGGTGACGGTCAGCGCGGTCCGCCGGTGTGCCCGGCCGGACAGGTCGGTCTCCACCGCGTAGTCGAGCTGGATGAGCGGCAGGGGCGTGAGGGTCGTGTAGTCGGTGGTGCTGGAGGTGAATCCCCACTCGGTGCGGGTCCGAGTCGAGTACGGTCTGCCCGGCAGATCACGCGTGCCCTCGATGACGAGCCGGTACGGCTGTGTGTCCGGGGAGAGTCCGTCGACGGAGATGATCCGTTCGTTGGCGTCCTCGCCGAGCAGCTCGTCACCTTGGTAGAGGGAGATCCTCGAGGTGTCGCTGCCGGCCCACACGACGCCCGCGTGGCCGCCGGAGTCGCCCCAGGCGGTCATCGAGGACGTGCTCATGGAGTCGCCGACCCGGAAAGGTGCGTGATGGACGGCGTCGTTGAGCAGCCACGGCTTGTGAACGGGCGAGAACCAGGTCTCCTTCGCCACGCTGCGCGGCGCGTACGAGCGGACCGTCCCGCGTTCGCCGAGGTCGGCGACGGATGCCTCCGCGGTCCACCGGTCGTCGGGACCTGTTGTGACCCAGGATGTGAGGCTTCCCTGGGCCTGGATCGGCGTCGAATCGGCGCCCAGCACGACATCGGCACCGACAGCCAGGTCCCCGCGGAGTTCACGGCCCTCCGACTGTCGGGTGTCGCCGAACGACTCGTCGATCCGGGCCAGTTCACCGATGCCGGGGCGGTAGGACGGGTCGCGCGGGACGGCGTCCTCGTGATGCCGGACGAGGTCGTACAGGTAGCGCGGGTACGGGTGCGACACCACCTTCAGCGTCGCCTGGCCGGGCTTGCGGATGCGGCTCAGCAGTCGTGTGCTGTCGTCGGTGCCGAGGGAGGCGACCGGCAGCGGGGCGGCGTCGGGCAGATCGGCCCACAGGTCCAGTTTTCCGTAGCCGTCGTTGAGGATCAGCAGCTGTCGGGCGCCCGCCTGTGCCGCCGCGGCGGCCTGGTCCTGGGCGGGCACGGTGTCACTGCGCCGGACGACCGCCACCTGACCGCGCACCTCCAGCCCACGGAGGTCCGCCGCCGATCCGTCGCCGGCCCAGACCGCCCGGTAGGTACCGCTGCCCTCGGGCAGCTCGGGGGACTGGCTCTGGACGACGACGTCGTCGTACGCCTGCGAACCCGAAGAGAAGGTCAGCGGCGGCTGGATCTGCCGCCAACGGGTCGCGAAGGTGTAGGAGCCCTGCGTCACCTTCGGGGTCGGGGTCACCCACAGGCTGTCGTAGATCCAGTATTCCGGCATGTAGCTGTCCAGATAGGGCCGCATGTCGCCGTACGAACGGTACTGGTCCGCTCTTACGAAGCTGTTGGCGGTCGGCTCCGGGGTGAGGGCCGCCGCCTTGCGCAGGTCCGAGACGTCGAAGTGGATCGCGCCGTCGGTGTCGAGGTCGACCTGCGGCGCCGAGAAGACCCCGAGGCCCAGGGAGTGCGTCCCGTCGGCGCCGGGCACGGCTGCGTACATCCATACCGCGTAGGTACTCGGGACCATGCTCAGATTCAGCGAGCCGGAGTCGTCCACGGTGTACACCCGCGGTGCGGTGTTCCGCTTGATGTCCTTCAGAACGAGGGTGCCGGGGATCCCTCCGTGCGAGCCCTTCGCCGTCACCTCGAGTGTGACGCGCCGGCCCACCTTGTTCACACCGATCGGTGTGCGGGTGAGGACCGAGCCGTCGGGGCCGGTGGCGGTGAGCATGCCGGCGTAGGCGGCATTGTCCTGGGCCGCGTCGTAATGCGTGAGGAGGCCGACGGACGCCGTGCCGTGTGCGGGCACCGTCAGACGGTCGTCGGAGAGGGTGAACAGGCCCTGCGGGACGTTGGATCCGAACAGGTTCAGGTCCACCGTGACAGGTGTGGACCCGGTGTTCGTGTAGGTGACGTCCTTGCGATCGGTCTGTCCCGGTGTGTACGGGTAGTGGGCCTGGGTGAACGCCGACGACGGCGCGACCAGCGTGGCCCTGACGGCGGCCGCAATGTCGAGCCGGCCGCTGCCGCCCTGGTAGGGGCTGTACTGGCGGGTGCTCGACGTGGTGCTGACCAGCGCGTCCTTGAGCTGCCGGCCGGTCCAGTCCGGGTGCTTGGCCGCCAGCAGGGCCGCGGCGCCCGCCACGTGTGGGGTCGCCATCGAGGTGCCGCTCATGGTCGTGTAGGCGCCCTCGCCCTCCGGCGAGTACTGCGAGCGCGCGGCGAGTATGTCGACGCCCGGCGCGGTCAGATCGGGCTTGACGGCGTTGTCGCCGACGCGCGGGCCGCGGCTGGAGAACGCCGCGAGCTGGTCCATGCCCTTGCCCGGACCGTTCACCGCGCCGACGGTGAGGGCATCGTCCGCGGCACCCGGTGCGCTGACGGTGTACGGGTCGGGACCGGAGTTGCCGGCGGCGATGACGAACAGGGCCCCGGTCTCCTCGCTGAGCCGGTTCACGGCCTGGCTCAGCGGATCGGTGCCGTCGGTGGCGTCGCCACCCAGGCTCATGCTGATGACCTTGGCGTGCTGGTCCCGGGCGGCCCACTCCATGCCGGCGAGGATCCAGGAGTCCTGGCCGCTGCCGTCGTTGTCCAGGACCTTGCCGATGTGCAGGGACGCGCCCGGCGCGACGCCCTTCTCCTTGCCGTCGGAGGCGGCGCCGGTGCCGGCGATCGTCGAGGCGACGTGGGTGCCGTGGCCGTGCCGGTCGGTGACGTCCTCGCCGGGTACGAAGCTCTGCGTCGCCGCGATCCGTCCCGCGAAGTCCGGGTGCTCGGCGTCGATTCCGGTGTCCAGGACTGCGACGTCCACGCCCTGCCCGGTGTCTCCGCCCTGCCAGACCTCCGGGGCGCCGATCTGCGCGGTGCTGTCGGAGAGTGTGGCCTTGGCCTTGCCGTCCAGCCACACCTTGGCGATGCCGCCGGCCAGTTTCCCGGCCGACGGAGCCCTGCCGGCCGTCCGCGCGCCGTACGGGTCCGTCGAGGTGCCGGTGAGGGAGGACCAGAAGTCGGCCGCCTGTGCGTGCTCTGCGGAGATGGCGGCGCCCTGGATGCTGTTGAGCGTCAGGGTCCTGCGTGCACCGTCCGGGGTCTTCGCGCTCCGGGCACGGGCGGCGGCGTCGGTGTAGGTGACGATCAAGGGCAGCCGGTCGCTGCGGGCATCGTCGTAGCCGTCCTTGAGCAACTCGGTGACGTCGAACAGCCGCTTGTCGAGGGCCCCCGAGGCGATGTACGGCAGCGCCGCGTCCGGGTACACGTAGGTGTCGTCGCCCAACGATATGACGTGGGAGCCGCCCGACCTGCCGCGCGGATCGACCACGGACGTTGAGGAACGCCCGTCGGCGGTCGTGGAGACCGTCACCTTGTCACCGGTGATCAGAGTGACGACACGTGCGGAGCCGGCGCTCCGGACGGTGGAAACCGGCAAAGGGGCCGACGTGCCGGCCGACGCGGTCGGCACTGTGGCTGTCAATGCCGCCAGAACGGCGACGGCTGATGTCAGCCCGTGTCTGCGGGACGGAGGCATGCGCAAGAGAACCTCATGAACTAGAAGGGCAGGAGACTCCGCAGTCAGCCATCCGTTCGCCGTACTGTAAAGAAAGGTCTTTGACACTTGGGTGTCATGTCACTAAACGGACAGGATGCAAAACGGTGCAGTCGACCCACATGGGACACTCGGCGAAGACGGATGTCTCTCCGTCTGCCGCCGCGGCGTCGGCCTTCCCCACGGGCGTGTGCGGGTGATGTCGGGAGTGGACGACATGACGGAGAAGCAGGCACCGTTGGCGACGGTCGGTCTGGACGAGCAGACCGAGGAGGTGTACCGCCGACTGCTGGCACTCGGCGGCGGAACGGTCGACGACGTCGTCTCAGCGTTCGGGATGACCTATCCCGACGCACTCGCCCTGCTCGAAAGGCTCCACCACTCCGGCCTGGTCAGCCGCCGTTCCTCGGGCGAGTTCCTCACGGTCGATCCGCGGCACGCGCTGCGCGCACTGGTGGAGTCGCGTGAACGGCAACTGGCCGCCGTGCGGGATGCGGCGGGTCCGCTGGGGGAGATATTCGACGACGCGCGGCGCGGCAGCGCGGCCGCACCCGCGACCAGGACGATCAGCGGCCCGGAGGCGGTCGGCGACCACTACTACCGTCTGAAGCAGGCCGCCCAGGAGCAGTTCTCCGCGCTGGGACGCCCGCCGTTCCTCCTCGCTCCGAACGAGCCGATGGACGAAGCCGCGGTCGGGCGCGGCGTGCGAGTGCGTGCCGTCTACGCCGCCGCGAGTTTCGACACCGAAGCCGGCTGGCAGGAACTGGGCAGTCTCGTCTCGCGTGGCGAGGAAGCCAGGATCGTGCCGTCCCTGCCCATCAAACTGGCAATTGCCGACCGGTCGGCGGCCATGGTGTCACTGGACCTGTCGCCCGGCAGTTCTGAGTGCCTCTACACCGAAGCGCCGCCCTTGTTGGACGCGCTCACCGAGTTCTTCGAGCACTACTGGAGCGCAGCCTCCCCCCTGAGCGGTGTCCCCGGCCCCCGGTCGGCGGCGCCGGCCGTCATGAGCGATGAGCCCCGGCCTCCCACCGACGATGAGCGCAAACTCCTCGCGTTCTTCGCCGCGGGTGTCAAAGACGACACCATCGCCCGCCAGTTCGGGATCTCGACGCGGACGCTGAGGCGCCGCATCCAGGACCTCTACGGGGAACTGGGCACCACCAACCGGTTCGGCGCCGGCGTGGCCGCGGCGCGACGAGGGTGGGTCTGAGGTACTCCGACGACGCACGGTTCGCCGCCGGGCCAGGTGCACCAAGACGATCCCCGCAGGTCCCACCATGCCCCTGGCCCTTCGAACACCCCGGCGCCGCGGACAGACACAACCCGCCCGCCCACGGCGCTGCTTCACTCTCCCAGGCCATGCCGCCTCCTCCCCACTGGGGCACGCGAATGAGAACCAAGGGAGCGCGGCAGCAATGTTCGATGCCGGCGGCGCGGCGCACGGTCGGTGACGCCGGGGTAGATGCCGGAGCAACTCCATGGTGTCAGGAACCCCTGGGACCGGTCATGCGGGCTTGAGTCTCTCCCCGCGGGAGGGTCCAGGGTCACGGTCATGAGCACCAACGATTTCGACGGACGGCTCGCCGTGGTGGCGGGCGGCAGCAAGGGAGCCGGGCTGGCGACAGCGCGCCGGCTCCGAGACGGCGGGGCGCGGGTCGTCACCATCGCCCGTACACCGCCGGAAACGGCCGATCCTCTTTACGTGCAGGCCGACCTGAGCGCCCCCGAGGGGGCAGCTTCGGCGGCCGTCGCAGTGGCCGAGCTCATCGGTGTGCCGGACATCCTGGTGCATGTCGTGGGCGGCTCCCGTGCCCCGGCCGGCGGGTATGCGGCCCTGGACGATGCCTTGTGGGCGGAGGAACTCGCGCTCAACTTGTTCCCTGCTGTCCGGCTGGATCGCGCGCTGGTCCCCGCAATGGTCTCCCGCGGCTCGGGCGCCGTGGTGCACGTGACATCGATTCAGCGCCGGATGCCGCTTCACGACTCGACACTGGCGTACGCGGCGGCCAAGAGCGCCCTTGCCACCTACAGCAAGGGTCTCGCGAACGAGGTCGCGCCGGCCGGTGTCCGGGTCAACTCGGTCGCTCCCGGCTTCATCCGCACCGACGGTGCCGAGCATCTCCTCGCGCGCCGAATGAGCGAGGGCGACATCACGCGTGAGGCCGCGCTCGACGACCTGATGCAGGTCCTGGGCGGTATTCCCCTGGGGCGGCCCGCCGAGCCGGAAGAGGTGGCCGAACTGATCGCCTTCCTGGCCTCGCACCGGGCGAGCGCGATCACCGGCGCCGAGCATGTCGTCGACGGCGGCACCATCCGCACACTCTGAACCCGCCGCCTCACCACGAAACCGGAGAAGAGGAAAACCATGCAGGACATCGAGCAGTTCGCCGAGGAGTACTTCGCCGCGGCGGCCGACGCGGACCGAGAGCGCTACTTCGCGCTCTTCGGCGACGACGTCGTCGTACACGACGACGGACGTACTCACCGGGGGCTCGCGGCCGTGCGCCAGTGGCGCAACGAGGTCCCGCCGGTCCGTTACGACCTCCGCAAGGTCGCCGGTACGGTCACAGCGTGTCAGGCTGTCACGGAGATCTCCGGTCACTTCCCCGGCAGCCCGGTCACCCTCCGTTTCACCTTCACACGCGACGCACAGGGGAAGATCACCCTGCTGGACATCACCCCTGAAACCCAGACCTGAGCCGATCCGGACACACCGCGAGGAGGGCACCATGGCCGAGCGACTGACCATCGGAGAGTTCTCCCGGATCACGCACCTGAGCATCCGCGCGCTGCGCCGCTACCACGAGCAGGACCTCCTCGTCCCCGCAGACGTCGACCCGGCCACGGGCTACCGCTACTACGCGCCCGCGCAGGTCCGGCCGGCGCTGGCCATCAGGCGACTGCGCGAGCTGGACCTCCCGCTGGCGGACCTCCGGCTCTTCCTCAGGGCCGAGTCCGCCGGCGGGGACGAGACGGGCCACGGTGCGGCACAACAGATCGTCGCCACTCACCTCCGACGGCTCGAAGACCGGCTCGGCCGCACTCAGCGGGCGGTCGAGGCGCTTCGGGAACTCCTCGACCCACAGGCGGAGCGGACGGTGAGCCTGGAGGTCCTTCCGCGTCAGCGCGTCCTCGCCGTGTCACTCCAGGTCCCACCGGGAGCCGGACTGAGCTGGTACGAGACGGCGATGCGCGACCTGGACGCTGCGGCTGGCCGACGCCCGGTATCCCCGCCGGGTGGCCGCTACGAGCACGAGCTCTTCACCGAGGGCCACGGCCGCGCCACGGTCTACCTCCCGGCCGAGATGCCGCTGCCACCGGGCGCACCGGCCACCGTGAAAGAACTCTGGCTGCCTCAGCGATCCGCCGCCGTCGCCACCCACGTCGGTGCGCACGACGATCTCGACCTCACCTACGGCGCCGTGGGCTCCTTCGCCGCTAGCAACGGGCTGCGCTCCCAGAACCTCGTCGAGGAGGTCTACCTCGTCGGGCCACGCGACACCGACCAGCCCGACCGCTGGCGCACCCTCGTGGCATGGCTGATCGCCTCTGACGCCGGTCACTCCAAGGGGCTCGTGCCCACCTAAAGGGCGGTGCGGGTCAGGACGTTGGTGACGGCGCGTAGTGGTGGGCAAGGTTGGTGGCGAGGTCACGGAGGTGAGCCCTGGCTTCGGTGGGGCCGTGCACAGAGCTTCTTCGACTGCCACCGCCGGGCCTTCGCCCACTTCGGCGGTGTCCCTATGGCGATCGTCTACGACCGCACGAAGACTGTCGTCCGCCGCCACGTTGCTCCTGGCGGGGCCGTTCCGCTGCATCCGAAGGCGGTCGGGTTCGCCGGCCACTACGACTTCGACATCGACGTGCTGGCCGCCTACCGGCCCACGGGCAAAGGCCGGGTCGAGCGGCAGGTTCTCATCGTCCGCGACCACGTTCTGTCCGGCCGGTCCTTTTCGCCCATCGAGGAGATGGACGTCGCCTTCGCCACCTGGGTCCCGCAGCAACGGTCCCAGGTCCACAGGACTCGCCAGCAGATCATCGGAGAGCGCGCGGCCCGTGACCGCGCGGCCCTCGAGCCGCTGCCGCCGACCCCGTACCTGGTGGCCGAGCGGCATCCGCGGCCGGTCGGCGGCTCACCACCCTCCCCGGCCGACTTGGGAGGCATGCGGGGCACCGCGGGTGGCGCCGTCGGTGAAGGAGGGGGCGCGGTCGCGGCAGACGATCTCGATGCCGGGCCGCCTGGCGAGCCATGCCGCGAGGGTGTCCGCCCCCCCGGTCAGACAGAGCATCGATCGGACGACGCGTCTCGGCATCGATGAGCACGTTTCCGCAAATCCGGCCCTTGCGCTGGGCGTATTCGTCCACGCGGGTACGGCGATGGGCGGGTCCGGCAGCGAGGTGATCAGCCTCAGCAGCTCGGCTCCCCCATCGCCAGCGGCGTAATGCCGGCCGCGGTGAACACGGCGGTCAGCTCACGACCGTGCCCAGGCCGAGCTCGCGCAGCAGGGCGTCGGTGGGCGCCTTGGTGCCCGCGTTGATCGCCGTGACGGCCCGGCCGAGCATGAACCGGTCGACGCTGACGCGCTCGGGGCGCTGCCCGCCGGGGGTGTCGACGAGGTGGGCGACGGCGTCGGCCACCTCGCGTGGGTCGGGCGGCTGCGGGCCGGCGAAGATGGCGCCGACCTGCTGCATGAACGCGCCGGCCAGTTGGAGCACCTCGGCGTAGTCGGCCAGGCGGTTCTCGTCCGCGCCGACGACCTGGGAGGCCGCGAGGTTGCTGGGGAACGCGCCGGGCTGGACGATCGACACGTCGATGCCGAGCGGGCGCAGCTCGTAACGGTAGGCCTGGGCGAGGGCTTCGAGGCCGAACTTGCTGGCCGAGTAGGCGCCCATGCCGGGCACCGTGAGCCGTCCGGCGCCGCTGGAGAGAAAGACCAGCAGCCCCGACCGGCGCCGGCGCAGGTATGGCAGGACGGCGCGGGTGACGCGCTGCGGGCCGACAAGGTTGGTGTCGAGCACATCGAGCAGCTGGCTGCTGGTGACGCTCTCTCCGATGCCAGTGATCGCGTACGCGGCGTTGTTGACCACGACGTCCAGCCCGCCCGCCCGCTCGATGGCGGCGGCGACGCCCGCCTCGACCGCCTCGTCGTCGCGGACATCCATCTCCACCACCAGGATCCGGCCCGGCGAGCCGTCCCCCGTCTTGATCAGCGTCTCCGCTGCGGCCCGGTCCTTGCCCTGCGGGGCGCGCATGGTGGCGACCACGGTGTGACCGCGCTCGGCGAGCACCTCGGCCGTGCGCCGGCCCAGCCCGCTCGATGTGCCGGTCACGAGAACTGTCTGCGGCATTGTCGTCTCCTCGCTATGCGTCGGCGTATGAGTAATCATCTGTTTACCGTCGAGAGAGCGCGAAAGTCAACGCCTGTATACCGACTTGGTCAACATTCGTATACTGGCGGGATGGATGCCACGGAGACGACCAGCACCGCGGCGGAGAGCCGCCGCGCCCGACGCGAAAGCACCCGGGCCGCGATCCTGCAAGCCGCCCGTGAGGCGTGGGCCGAACGCGCCTACGACGACATCGGCCTGCGCGACATCGCCGGCCGGGCCGGAGTCACCGCCGCCATGGTCAATCGCTACTTCGGCACCAAGGAAGGCCTGTTCCGGGAGGCGGTCGGAACACGCGATCCCAGCCCGCCCGGCCTCAACTCCATCGACCCGGCAGAGTTCGGGCCGACCCTCGCCGCACTGCTCCTCGGCGGCGGCCACCAGGCCACGTCGCACGAGGTGCAGGACGCCTACGACCCCCTGCTCATCCTGCTGCGCTCGGCCGCCAGCCACTCCGCCCGGCCGGTCCTGCGCGACTACATCGAGCAGACGGTGATCCCACCGCTCGCCGACTACTTCGACTACTTCCGCACCGACGGCCCGGCAGCCCGCGAACGCGCCGTCCTCACCCTGTCCCTGGTTCTGGGGATCAACGTGCTCGGCCGCATGCTCGAAGTCGAGCCACTCAAGGCCGCTGAGGGCGACCCGACTGCCGGCCCCGGGCTGAAGAACATCCTCGGCGCCATGCTCCAGGCCGCGGCGGACACCCCCTTGCAAGGCGAGACCACCACCGACCCCGAGCCGGATCGGTCAGCCAGCCGGTGACGCGCCAGCCGCAGGTGGGTGCCGACGGTCCGCATCCTGCTTGCCGGTAAGTCCGCTTGCACCCGGGGCGCTGCGCCTCCCGCTCAGCGGCACGGCGGCGCTTGTCCTCCGCGTCGGCGCGGGCCTCCTGCTCGCGAAAGAGGGCATCGCCGTCGGGGTTGTCGAGCGCGGCCGTCAGCACCAGGCCCTCCCGGCCGGTGGGCGGGTGTACCCGCCGCCACGCGGAGGGGGTGATGGAGGGGTCCGCGGAGGGGGTCTTTCTGGTCCGGTCAAGGGGCTGCTCGGGCTCGTCTGCGGTGCTCGCCACAGGGTGCTCCTGGAAGGTGGGGCGGGCCCGTCCCGCCGTTCACCTTCTACAGGTGCGGTCTTCGGCCCTCGTCTGACGCCGGTCCTTGAAGAACCTCTCCGCTGTGACCGCATCGGCAATGGGCGGTCTCCTCCTCACTCCACGCGGCGTGGCTTGTGGTGGGCGACCTTCAGGCGGATGTCGGTAGGCATGTCAGGGCGGCCGGTAGACCGACGGGCGGTGCTGAGCGGGCCTTCGCAGAGGGCACCGAGAGTGGCGTCGGGCGCACGGTCAGGGGTGAGGGTGAGCGTGATGTGGGTGCGGGGGTGGGCGGGTCGGCCGGTGATGCGTACGGCCGCACGCTTGACCCCCGGCAGGGCACCGGCTTCGGTCGCGATCGCGTCGCTGAGTGCGCGGTCGCGCAGTTCGACGCCCTGCTGCGGTGATGTGCCGCCGACGGGCAACTCTCCGGGGCGGCGTCGGCTCAGCTGAGCGAGCAGCCACCACAGGGCGAGCAGGGCGGCGAGGCCGAGGACGGCGATGACCGCGGGCCACCACCACCAGCCCTGGCCGCTCCAGCGGGCCCGGTCGGAGGAGGCGAGCAGGACGTCGTCCGGGTCGGTCAGGGGCCAGCCGGCGGGTGGGATCAGTTCGTGTCGCCGGTAGAGGTCGAGCCCGGCGAAGAGGACCAGCAGTCCGCCGCCGAGCAGGGCCAGTCCGGCGAGGGTCAGCAGGGTGCGGTTGAGTGCGGATCGCGACGTCATGGCGGACTCCCGGTGCTGCGGTTGTCGGTCAGCCGGTGTGTCGCCGCACCCGTACGCGGATGCGGGGAGGACGGGCGAGGGCCAGCCGGTCGCGTTCCTCGTCGAGGACGGCGGTGAGGTCGTCCTTCACCTGCCGGGGGTCACGGAAGCGGGCGTCCGCGCGCGCTTTGATGCGGTGTCGGCGCACCCGGATGCGTGCCGCGCCGACTCCGGGGACCCGTAGCGCGGCGTCACGCAGCAGGCTGGCGGCGCCGTCGCGGTCCAGGGCGGCCCGCAGCCGTGGGCAGTGGGCGGGGGAGCGCTGGGGCAGCCAGTGGCGTAGCCCGGGGGTGAGGGCCAGGACGATCAGCCAGGCGCCGACGGCAGCTGCCACGGCGGCGCCCGTGAGCACCCACACGTCGTCCACGGCGCGGGTGGCCAGTTCGTCGGCCAGGAGCCGTCGCCAGGCCACCGCCGGGCGTCCCGCACGTACGGCGATGATGTCGATCAGCGCCGCGACCACCGCCACGAGGATCACCGAGGCGACCAGGGCGGCCGGGATGCGGCGCGCGGACCACGGCCGGTGGGACCGGTGTCCTGCGTCGCGCTCACCGGACGTGGGGCCCGGTCCGGAAACGTCGCGTTCGGGTGGTTCGGGCTGCTTTGCCAACGGCATCCTGGTTCGCGATGCGGAGGGCGTGGAGTCGCGGCCGGAGGGGCCGGGGTCGGGTGTCATCACGGAGCTCCTTCCTCCACGGCGTGCCCGGCGAGCCGGGTCGCGTGGCCGCTCACCGGACCCTCCCCCGGCTCGTGTCGGCGGCGGTCACCAGCCGCCGGACGGTGAGGACGACCTCTCCCACCCGCAGGCCGGTCAGCTGGGTCACCTTTTCGGTGACGTCCTGCTGGATCCGCTCACACACCCCGGGGATGTCGATGGGATAGGGCAGATCCATGGTCAGGTGCAGGCGCACCGAATCGATACGGACGGCGGCGGAGGCGCTGGGTGCCTCCGGGCTGTCCCGGCCGGGCGGTACGGCGGCGCGCCGGGACTGCGCCATGCGCGCGGCCTGGGCGGCGATACGGGCGACCACCCGGTCGGGGATGACGGTGGCGCCCCGCTCGACAGGGGGCGGCAAGCCGGTGGTCCGCGCCGGTGGGGCGGACCCCTCGCCAGGGGAACCTGGCCGCGTCTTCACCGCTGCCTCCGTGTCCGCACATCGAGGTCGCCCTGCACGACGAGGCCGACGATCAACCCCGCCGCACCCAGGAAGAGGACCAGCAGAAAGGCCCAGAAGCCACCGAAGTAACCGGCGAAGCCCAGGGCTATGCCGGCCGCGAGGCCCGTCGTTCCTGCGTTCATCATGCACTCACCCGTCTCGCGGACCTACGTACGTCGCCGTCCGCGCGATTACCCGCATCGCACCGGACGCGGTGGCGGATCACTTGACGCGACCCTCGTCCGGTTCGGCCTGTTCCTCCTCGTCAGGGAGATGGACGTCGTCGACGACGATGTTCACCTCGACGACCTCCAGTCCCGTCATCCGCTCCACGGCGCCGATGACATTGGTGCGTACGTCGCCGGCGACGTCCACGATGGAGACGCCGTACTCGACGACGACGTCCAGGTCCACCGCAGCCTGGCGCTCGCCGACCTCGACCTTCACTCCGCGGGTGACGGCTCCGCCGCCGCCGGGGACGCGTTCCCGCACGGCGCCCAAGGCGCGCGCCATGCCCGCTCCCAGGTTGAAGATGCCCGGTACCTCGCGGGCGGCCATGCCCGCGATCTTGGCCACCACGCCGTCCGCGATGGTGGTCTTCCCCCGCGTTTCGGCCGGAGCTCCGGCCCCGGTACGGCCCTTCAGCGCGCTCACGCCCGCATCCGGCCGGTTGCCCCCGCCGACGCTGGTGGTGTTCTCCGTCATGGCGGTCGCCTCGATCGATAGGTCGGACACCAGTGCGGCGCCCGTCACAAGGTTGGACATACGGGGCGGCGGATGTCTCACGCACATGCGGCGGATACCTCACACACATCGAGTGCGGCGTGCCTCACGAACGGCCTGTCGGGTACCTGGACGGTCCGAGGCTTGTGCGAGGGCGCCATGACCGAACGCGCTGTACCCCCATCGGCGAATCGCGACCTCTTGGGACGCGACCTGCCGGACCGGCTCCTGGCCGTACGGGCGGCCGATGGAGACGAGGACTCCTTCGCCGTTCTCGTCCAGCGGCACGGCCGAGCCCTCCTCTCCCTGGCCCGCTGCCTGCTCGGCAACCCCCAGGACGCCGAGGAAGCGGTCCAGGACGCCTTCGTCAGTGCCTGGCGGCGACTGCCGGAATACCGTCACAGCGCGGAGTTCCGTACCTGGATGTACCGGATCACTCTCAACCGCTGCCTGACCATGCGCCGGCGCCGGCCGCCGCCCGTCTCCCTCGACACCGTCGTCGAGCCCGCAGCGGAAGACGCCTGGAGCCAGCCCGCCCGGTCCGCCGAGCAGGCCGCGGCCACCGCCGCCCTGTCTCACGCGCTCGCCGAACTGGACGCCGGCCAGCGGCTCTGCTGGATCCTGAGAGAAGTACAGGGCCTGTCCTACAAAGAGATCGCCCGCGTGACGCGGACCAGCGAGCAGACGGTGCGGGGCAGACTGTTCAGGGCACGCCGATCCCTGCAGGAGGCGATGGACCCATGGCGCTAGACGACCCGCACGCTCGGCCTTCCGAACCCCCCGGAGCCGACGGGCCCGGTACCGGCCCAGCCGCCGACATCTCCCCGTTCGAAGGTGATGAGGTACTGCCCTGCGGCCGACTGCTCAGCCGGGTCTGGGAGCAGGCCCGGGACGCCGCGCCGAACGCGGACCCGCACACCGTCTCCTGTCCACACTGCGGCGAGGCCGTCGAGGGACTGGCCACGGTCAACGCGGCCACACGGGCGCTGCGCGACGACGTTCCCGGCCTCCACGCACTCGCCGACCGCGTCATGAACATCGTCAAAGCAGAAGTACGGCTCGGGCGGCTACTGCCTCTGGCCGACCCGGACCGGGACCTGCGGATCTCCGAAAGCGCCGCAGCGAAGGTACTGCGGCAGGCCGCGGACACAGTCCCCGGCGTCGCGGTCGCGACCTGCCGGCTCGTACCCGAGGGCGAAGGCACCGACGTACAGGTGACCATGACCCTGGCCGCCGCTCTTGACGGCCCGCTGCCCGACCGCGTCCACCAGGTGCGCCGATCCGTCCTCCGCTCGGCCGCACAGGACCTAGGTCTCGCCGTGACGGCCGTGGACATCACCGTCGTCGACGTCCTGGAGCCGGAGCCGCTCCTCCCACCCGGCAGCGGTCCATCATGACCGTCAACCGCACGACCACCCTCCTCGGCGTCGCGGCCGAAGCGGCCCTTGCGGTTCCCGGCGTAACGGGCCTGCAACCCCGTCTCTCCCGTCGTCTCGCGGCCGCCGCCGCGCCCACCTTGACGGGCGCCACGCCCTCCCACACATCACCCGAGGCGGGTATCCGCGCCGACCGAGCACCGGATGGATCGGGATGGCACGTCGAGGTGCGCTGCGTCCTGACCAAGGACCGGCGGGCGCTGGACGTCACCCAGAACGTCCACGACCGGGTGCGGGCCGCCGTCACCTCCCACCTCTCCGCCCTCGACGCCGTGGAGCGGGTTACCGTCACGGTCACCGTGACCCGTATCGCCACCTGGTACGACGGGGCGTGAGACCGGCTGCGCGTCCCCCGTGACAGCGGCCATACCAACGGCCAACACGATGAGCTGGATCGCCCCCCAGGGGCCGTGTCCGGGCATTGTCTACGGACCCCCCGGCTCTGCGCGGCCATCATCGACCGCCTCACCTTCAGCGGCACGATCATCGAGACCGGCACCGACTCCTACCGCCTCCCCAGCACCCGAGCCCGCGCCGAGGAGGCAGCCAAAGCCGGCTGATCTCTGCCACTACCCTCCTCGACGGCCCGCTGCCCTCCGGCGGCGGGCCGTCCTCGCTGAACCCGGTCGTTCCATCCGGCAGGCTCACTCAATCCACGGTCCGTCAAGCGGCCGCTTCGATGCCTGACGCCCGCAGCTTGCGCGCGTGCCGCCCAGGCCGCCGACGCCGCCGCCCGCGAGTTCGCCGACGCCGAACCGCGCATGCCGAGCTGCTCGTAGACGTCACGACTCGTGAATAGAGCCATCGTGACCGTGGCCGCAGACGCGTCCATTCAGCCGCTCATCGCCGTTCATGACGATCAGCACGCGAAGGAGGCGCCGGCTCTCTTGGTCTCACAGCATCGCATCCGCCATACGCATCGCTTCCGCCGCTACATGCCTCGACGGCCAGCCGCCCTGACGGGCGGCTGGCCGTCCCACGTCCCCTCACTCACTCCGCAGTGCCGCCACAGGCGGCTGGCCGCCTCAGAGCCCTGAGGCGACTGCGGTGCAAGAACGAAGGCGCCATGGAGAAGACGGCGGCCTGGCCCGTCAGCGCGGTGCTCAACATCGTGGCCGATGCCGCGGGCGAGGACCTGCGCAACCGCGTCCTGCTCCAGCTCCCGCCGGCTCCGACCTGCCTCTGGGACGTCCTCAGCCGAGCTGACCACCCGCCGGACTGGCGAAGCCGCGTGGGTCAGATGACGCCGACGGCGGTGGCCTGAGGACCCTTCGGTCCCTGGGTGACCTCGTACTCGACCCGCTGCCCCTCCTCCAGGCTGCGGTAGCCGGCGGCCTGAATCTCGGAGTAGTGGACGAAGAGACCGGGACCGCTGTCCTGCTCGATGAAGCCGAAGCCCTTGTCCGCGTTGAACCATTTGACTGGGCCCTGCGCCACGCTTGCTCCCGCTGTGTCGTACCGGTGCCGGCGGCGCTCACGCCTTCTTCCGGCCGGTGGCCGACACGCCTGCCCGGTGGGACGGTCCCCCCTTGCCGGTCGCGAGCCCGACGGACTGGATCACAGAGACCGGCAGGACTCCCGGCCAGCCCAACAACCGCGTCCCGGCGGTTGCGGAGCCGGTCCGTACGTGCAGACCAGGGATCACGGTCTCACACCACTGCTGATGGTCGTGTGTCACGCTTCATCATGCCTGGCCCTGACTGAGCGCTGTGGGGACACTCCGAGCCCGGCTCCATGATCCACAGCCAGCACGGTGCCGGGCCGGTCAAGTCCGTCTCCCTTACAGCAGGCGGCGCCCGGAGACGGCACCGCCCAGGTCGTCGGCCAGGGCGATGCGGGCGGTGATGCGTTTGCCGACCGGTTCGCGCTGCGCCTCGAACCCCTGAGCGACGGCCATGACGATCTCCAGGCCGTGCTGACCGACCCGGCCGGCGTCCGCGGCCCGGGCGACCGGCAGCACGGGGTCGGAGTCCCACACGACGACTTCGACCGTGTCACCGGTGATGCGCAGCTCGAGCAGCACCGGGCCGGGGGCGTACTTGTGGGCGTTGGTGACCAGTTCGCTCACCACCAGCTGGGTGACGTCCATGGCGCGCTGGGAGACGGGCAGGCCGTGCTCGGCCTGGACCCGGGTGAGGAAGCCGACGGCCAGATGGCGGGCGTGGGCGATGTCCTCGCCGTCTCCGACCAGCGCGGCGCTGGCCTGTATGACGGGCGTGTCCGGCGCTGCGCCGTGTGCCGGCGCCGGGTCTGGTTCGATCACGGCCGCCATCGCTTCCCGCTCGCTGAGTCCCGACGCGCTTACCCGCCTTGCCGCGGATCACGCCATACCTTTTTGTGGGACCGGACACACATCGGTGCTGCTCGTACCCTGCCGGACGGCACTGCACCCAAGGGTGTGCGTGTGCCAGGATCACCGGCATGCCTGAGCCAGAAACGACGAGCACCGAACACGCTGGGCGGACCGGCCGGCTGTCGGTCACGGCCACCGCCACCGACGGCATCCGCGTGCTGACCCTGGCCGGAGAGATCGACCACCACACCGGCGACACCCTCCGCCAAGCCCTGGGCACATCCCACACGCCCCGCCCCCGCATCGTGGTCGACCTGCACCAGGTCACCTTCATGGACTCCAGCGGCATCAACATCCTCATCGCCGCCCACCAAGCCCTCAGCGAGGCCGGCGGCTGGCTACGCCTGGCCGCCGTCGGCGCATCCGTGAGGCGCACCCTCAGCCTCGTCGGCGTCGACGCCGTCATCGACTGCCGCGAAACCCTCCGCCAAGCCCTCACCACCTGACCGACACTCGGCCCTCGGCATCAAGTGCTCCATACTGGCGGGATGGGCGCCAAGACCGAGCTGTTTCATGCCGTTCCTGCCGAGGTGCGGCCCTACCTGACGGAGCTCGTACGCCGCACGCGCGCGGTGTGCGGCTCCCGGCTGACAGGAGTGGTCGCGGTCGGTTCCCTCGCGCTCGGCGACTACCGGCATGGCCGCAGTGACATCGACGTCACGGTCGTCGTAGAGGGCCCGCCTGAGGCCGCGACCCTGCGGGCACTGGCCGACGCTCTCGATCACCGGCAGCTGCCGTGCCCGGCGGCGGGGCTGGAACTGGTCGTCTACGCGGCGGACTTCGCCCGTGTCCCGTCCGGACAGGCCGGCTACCTGCTGGATCTCAACACTGGCGCTCAGCTGCCGGGCCGGACCGCCTTCGACACGACCGGGGCACCGTCGTTCTGGTACGTCATCGACCGCTCCGTGGCCCATCAGGACGGGATTGCGCTGTACGGGCCGCCCGCATCGGAGGTGATCGCGGCGCCCCGGCCGACGGACCTGTACACCGCGATCCGGGCCTCGGTGCGCGAGCACAGCGACGGTATGGGGCATCTCGCCGACAACCGGGTCCTCAACGGCTGCCGCTCCGTGGTCTACTGCCGCACCGGCCGCTGGTTCGCCAAACGCGACGCGGCCGGGCAAGTCGCCGCCGCGCAGGAGGACTTCCGCCCGCTGATCGAGGCCGCGATCCGCAGCTTCGAACGTCCTCGCGCCGCCGCGCTGCCCCTGCCCGGTCCCCAAGTCCGGGCGTTCCTCAGCTGGGTACGAGCCCGCGTCGACGAGAACGCCGCGGCGGCCGGCGCCTGACAGGGCATCGCCGCGGTGGAGGACCAAGAGGTCGCGGTATGCCTTGAGGTCATGAGGCGCGCGGTTTCCCGCGTACTCTCCGGGCCACGGGGCCCGTGGCGTGGCCCCGATGTGGGGACAACGCGGGCCTTCAGGGCGCTGGCGGGTGCGTCTGGCTGAATGGCTCTGCCTAAGAATCAGGCACGTCTCGTGAACCGCACCCGATGCACGTCACGTTCATGGCATGCGGTCCTTCGGATGCTGCTCAGCTTTCGCGGTGCGCTGCTTTGTCGGTGGGGACGCGTAGCGTTGGCCGGCACACCGAACTCGCAGCAGGAATCGTCATGCCACTCACTGGGGAGCACCCACTTCCGTCGCCGTGCCCGCCGGGCGCCGGCGTCGGCCGCGGCGGTCGTCGGTCCGCCATGGCCAGGCGTCGTGCGCCGACTACGGCTGCACCCGCGCCGAGTGCCGCCAGGCAGCACTGCGTGCCCGCCGCCGGACAGTGCTCAGCCGAATGACCAAGGCTCAGCTGGACAGGTGCGCGGACGCGGGATTCGTCTGTTGCCCCGTCCCGGCCGGAGGCAGCCACGGCTGACGAACTGGCCTTCCGGCACAACCGCCGGCCGCGCCCGAGGCCCCGCCCGTGAAGCTCACCGCCAACGACAAGTGGGCGCTGAGCGCGTCGGCCAGGCGCCGGTACTGCGACGACGTGTGCCGGGCCCAGGCGTACCGGGCCCGGCGGGTGTCCGACCGGATCATGGCCTTGGGGATGCTGCTGGCCGAAGCGGAGTAAACCGGCGACCGACGCATGATCACGCTGTTGACCTGCCCGGAGTGCGGCCGGATCTCCTTCGCCGGCAGCGACCGCCGCCGCGACGCGGTGTACTGCTCCGGCCGCTGCCGCTCCCGAACGTGGCGCCACCGCGCAGCCCGCCGCCTCTGCCGCACGGCTGTCCGACCTGTGACAGTGAATCTTGACCGTTTGCCATCGAAGCCAGCGAATATTGACCGCCCACGTCAATGTGCTGCATACCGTCTCGATTGTCGGTGGCTCCGGAGCGGGGCAGGGCGCTGAGGCGGACTCATCGGCACCGGAGCCGAAACGCCTGCGCGGTTTCGAAGTAGCGAGAACACCCTTGATCTGTGAGCGGCCGCAGCCCGTTTTCGGTGGCCCGGTCATCCAGTCGGCCCAGATGCCGGACTGTGAGCGGAGGGGCTCAGCGCAGCCGTCGCGCACGCAGCACCAAGTCGTCGGTATGGTGCGCGCCGGCGCCGCCGTCGGGTGCCACGCGTGGTCGCTGCTCGTTCACCTCCACTTTCCAGTCGTCGGTGAGCAGGGCGGCGACCATCGAGGGCCAGACGTAGTCAGCCGGGTCGAAGCCGCTGTCATGCGCCTGCTGGATGTCCATCCCCGCGTGGTGTACGAGCAGCAGCACGCCGCCGGGCGCGACGGCCGCGAGCAGCGCTCGCTCGGCTGCGGCGTCGGGGGTGCGCAGCAGGGCTGGATACTGCGCGGAGACCAGGTCGAACGAGGCCGGCGGGAGCGCCGCTTCCGTCAGCGCGGCGTGTACCCAGCGAACGGCGACGCCTGCGTCCCGCGCGTGCCGGGCCGCCCGCTCCAGTGCCACGCCCGAGACCTCGAGCGCGGTCACGTCCCAGCCGCCTCGCGCCAGCCAGACGGCGTCCGCGCCCTCGCCGCAGCCGACGTCGAGCACCCGCCCGGGCGTGAGCCCGGCGACCTCGGTCACGAGCGCACCGTTGGGCCGGCCGCTCCACAGTTGTTGTCGGTCGGCGTATCGGTTGTCCCACTCCGCCCGCACGGCGGGGTCCCCGACGTATCCGTCGCCAGGGAAGGAAGTGTCAGGCGCGGGCGATCCCGCTGTGATGTTGTCGGTCACGGGCCCAACGTCGCCCATCACGGCCCGGTCACGCCACTCCTGTTGCCGCTCTGGCAAAACGGCGTCCAAGGGGCGAGGATCAGCCGGGCGTAGTCGCACTGGACGTCACCGAAACAGACCGGCCGCGGCATCCTTGAGCTGCGCAGTCAATCTTCGATGGCACACACCGTCGTCCATCGATCTTCAGGGCCACGGCGGCCTGCAGGGCCCGCTCGCTGCGCGGTCGACGGCATGGAGGGACCATCACCGCCCACCGCGGTCAGCCGTTCACCCGCAGAGCGGCGTTGCGGATCGCCCGCCGGCTCCTTCCAGAGGCGGAGCAGAAAGAGGACGGGATGGGGACGTCCTCGTACGGGGTAGGCGAGCGGGACGACGCGGGGCGGTCCGGCGCGCTGCTTGAGGAAGGTCGACGTATGCAATTCGACGACGATGCTGCTCTGGACACGTCCGAGGTCGAGGAC
The DNA here is from genome assembly GCF_040609555.1 of Streptomyces sp. NPDC004658. Lineage (NCBI taxonomy): Bacteria > Bacillati > Actinomycetota > Actinomycetes > Kitasatosporales > Streptomycetaceae > Streptomyces > Streptomyces sp. NPDC004658. Next base: position 38,390 of record NZ_JBEXKG010000021.1, on the reverse strand, counting down.
GGCCGGGGAGGTGCGCTGGGCGGGATACCGGGCGGCGGGAAGACCATCGGCGGCGGGCTGGTCGGGCTCGTGGTGCTGGTCGCGTCCGTGCTCTTGGGTGTCGACCCGGGCATGTTCGGCTCGGGCAGCGGCGACACGTCCTCGTCCGGCAGGTCAGCCGCGGACCTCGCGGCGGACTGCCGGACCGGTGCTGACGCCAACCGCAAGGAGGAGTGCCGGATCGTCGCCGTGGTCGACAGCGTGCAGGCATTCTGGAAGCAGACGGAGACAGCCGCCGGCAAGCCCTACCAGCAGGCCCCGACGTTCCTGTTCACCGGCAGTGTGAACACCGGTTGCGGGAACGCGACGTCCGACGTCGGCCCCTTCTACTGCTCAGCCGATGACAAGGTCTATCTCGACCTCGGCTTCTTCAACGATCTGAGCAGCAAGTTCGGCGCCAAAGGCGGCCCCTTCGCCGAGGCCTACGTCATCGCGCACAAATACGGCCACCACCTCCAGGACCTCAGCGGAACGATCTCCCGCGGCAGCGGAGAGGGCCAGAACAGCGGCTCGGTGAAACTCGAGTTGCAGGCGGACTGCTACGCCGGAGTGTGGGCCCACCACGCCACCACCACCCCCGACCCCAAGAGCGGTAAGCCACTGATCACCGACTTGACGAAGGACGACATCAACCGCGGGCTGGACGCTGCCGCCGCCGTCGGAGACGACCGTATCCAGCAGCGCTACCAGGGCAAGGTCACACCCGACACCTGGACCCACGGCTCAGCGAGCCAGCGTCAGCAATGGTTCTCCACCGGCTACCGCACCGGCCGCGTCGCCAGCTGCGACACGTTCAGCTGACCACACCGACAGCCACGGCACGACGCCCGGCTGTGGGCCGCCGCCGACAGGCGGACCGCGCATTACGCCGCGCCGCTCGCCGGGTGGGTTCGGGCGGCTGTAGCAACTGGACGCCGTCGACCTCGATGACGACGCGGAAGCGGTTCGGGGCCAGGAGCCGCGCCGGCGCGGGAGGGGAAGCCAGGCCATAGGCCGGAGCACCTCACGGCTCGGGGGTCATCCTCTCCCCGCGACGCTGCCGGAAACCGGGCGTCGGATCCAGGTACAGCCGTTTGATCACCGGGAACGACTCCCGCAGTCGCGCTTCCGCACGTTCACAAGCCCCTACGACGTCGGCCGCTGTCGCCGTTCCGTGGAAGTCGACCTTGGCGGCGACCAGGGCCTCGCGCGGGCCCTGCACGAGGGTCGTCAACTCCAGTACGGCTTCGATGTGTTCCACTCGAAGCAGCTCAACGCGTATCCGCTCCCGAACGTCACCAGGGAGTGCGCGGCCGATGAGGAACTCGACGTTGGACCGGCCGAGCACGCAGGCGACACACAACAGCAGCGCGCCGATGCACAGGGAGGCGATGCCGTCCCACAGGCCGGAGCCGGTCAACTGTCCGCCGAGCAGTCCGACGGCGGCGAGCAGCAGGCCCACCAGGGCGGCGGAGTCCTCCAGGACGACGGCCTTGACGGCGGTGTCGGGGGTGCGGCGCAGGAAGCGCCCGAAGGGCACTTTGACGCGGGCTGCCTCACCGCGCGCCTGCTTCAGGCCGGTGCGCAGCGAGTAGCCCTCCAGGAGGAAGGCGACGACGAGGACGACATAGGAAACCAGTGGGTCGCCGGGGTCTTCGCCGTCGATCAGGGTGTGGATGCCGTCGTAGAGGGAGAAGACGGCGCCGCCGACGAAGGTGGCGACGGCGGCGAGCAGTGCCCAGATCCAGCGTTCGGGGCCGTGGCCGAGGGGGTGGTCCTCGTCGGCGGGGCGGGCGCTGCGTTTGAGGGAGGTCAGTAGCAACACCTCGGTGACGGTGTCGGCGACCGAGTGCGCGGCCTCCGACAGCATCGCGCTGGAGCCGCTGATCAGGCCGGCGACCGCCTTGGCCAGGGCGATGCAGAGATTGACGAGGGTGGCGACCACGACCGTGAAGAGGCTCTCGCCGTTCCCTGCCGCTGTGTGTACTGGTTCAGACATGACCTCGGGGTGTCCTGTGCGGGGTGAACGGGAGGGCGAGCGGGAAGCCCGGGGCGGAGGAGTCGGCGCGCTGCCGGGGCAGTGCCGGTGCGGGGATCCACCACGCGGCCCGCCCGGCGAAGGGTCGTCGCCGGCGAGTCGGTACGGCATGTGGGCGGCGGCCGGGAGCGGGTCGGCCGGGACGAGGCCGGTGTGCACGGGAAGCACCGCGGCCTCGTCGCCGCGCCGCACGGGCGTCAAGGCGAAGGCCGGTTCGCGGGTGCACCGACGAAGCCGGTCCTCGATGCCCCGGGCGTCCTGTGCCAGGGCCTCGGACAACTGTGCCTCTGCCCGCGGCACCTCGTCCCGGACAGGCGGTCTCCCCCAGGATCCCGCGCGGCAGCGTCGCCGGCGGCACGGACGAAGCCCCGCGACACCGGGCCGTGGGACGGGGGCCGTTGTGGAGCGCGCGGCGCGGGCCGACCAGCCAGGGTTCGACGCGGTCGTCGCCCTGTCCGCCGATCGCCGGGTGCGATGCGCCGGCGAGCGCCGCACCGGCCTGCCGCCGGGCCCGGAGACCGGTGAGCGCGCTCACCGGCAGACCGGCGATGCGCGGGGCGACCGTGTCGACGTCCGCTTCCAGGGGGGTGCGTAGTGAGCCGCGGGCATCTGAGCTCCCTCTGCGCCTGCTTGTTGCCGGCGGGACGCACGGCCACCAGTTCATCATGTGCGTCTCCGCGGCGAACTCTAGGCGCACGATCGCCGAGGACTTGCCGATCAGCGCACAGTCAGGGCACCGAGAGTGCACGGCGGTGGCCGGATGTCCGGCCGTCCGTACCGCCGGTGCGGAGGGCTCCTGGTGCCGGCCTTCGCCCGACCCGCCTGCCCGCCTCTTTGTGCACGGGGTGGTCAGAGTGCGTGCGCATGTACGCAAGAGCGGACGTGGCAGCGGCCGTAGCGTGACCGCAGTCCAGTGGATCCCGTATCCGGTGGGCATGGCCGCGCCGGGACCACCGGCACATCCATGACGTCTCAGGAGTGTGCAATGTCTTACGTGTACGAGCCGGTCCAGCCGGTGCTGGAGCCCGCCGCGGCCGCGTTCGCCGAGGCGACCGCCAACCCGCCGTACCTGCCCGACCTGGGCCCGGTCGAGGGCCGCAAGACGGTCGACGAGGTACAGTCCGGCGACATCGCCAAGCCCGCGGTGGACGACGAGTGGATCACCGTCGAGGGCGGTCCGACCGGCTCGGTGCGGGCCCGGATCGTCAAGCCGGCCGGGGCCGCGGGCACGCTGCCGGTCATCCTCTACATCCACGGCGCCGGCTGGGTCTTCGGCAACGCCCACACCCACGACCGCCTCGTCCGCGAACTCGCCGTCGGAGCCGACGCGGCCGTGGTGTTCCCCGAGTACGACCTCTCCCCCGAGGTCCGCTACCCGGTCGCCATCGAGCAGAACTACGCGGTCGCCCAGTGGATCGTCAAGGACGGCGCCGGCAAGGGCCTGGACGCGTCCCGCCTCGCCGTGGCCGGTGACTCGGTCGGCGGCAACATGGCCGCGGCGCTGACGCTGATGGCCAAGGAGCGCGGTGACGTCTCCCTGGTGCAGCAGGTGCTGTTCTACCCGGTCACGGACGCGAGCTTCGAGACCGGTTCCTACCACCAGTTCGCCGAGGGCTACTTCCTGCGCCGCGACGGCATGCAGTGGTTCTGGGACCAGTACACCACCGACGAGACCGAGCGCGCCCAGATCACCGCCTCGCCGCTGCGGGCCACCACCGAGCAGCTCACCGGCCTGCCCCGGGCGCTGGTCATCACCGCCGAGGCCGACGTGCTGCGCGACGAGGGCGAGGCGTACGCGTCCAAGCTGCGCCAGGCCGGCGTCGCCGTCACCGCCGTCCGCGTCGAAGGCGTCATCCACGACTTCGTGATGCTCAACGCCCTGCGCGAGACCCACGGCGCGGACCTCGCCATCACCACGGCTGCCCGCACCCTGCACGCCGCTCTGCACACCAGCTGACCGCGGGCGGGACGGCGCGCGCGGAGCAGGTACCGCCTGCGCGAAAAGGCGGTCAGCCGGACGGTTGGCCGCCTTTCGCCGTCCGACCGTCCGCCGCCCCGGCCCCCGCCCCATACCCCGTGGAGACACAGTGACGACACCCGACAGCATCGACCCCGACGTCCCGCCCAGCGGCACCGGCTGCGTGGAGTGCGAGGCCACCGGCGCCTGGTGGTTCCACCTGCGGCGCTGCGCGCGCTGCGGTCACATCGGCTGCTGCGACGACTCCCCCTCCAAGCACGCCACCGCCCACGCCCGGGCCAGCGGGCACCCGATCATCCAGAGCTTCGAACCCGGCGAGGACTGGTTCTGGGACTACGACACGTCGACCTTGTACGAGACGGGGCCGCGGCTCGCGCCGCCGCACAGCCATCCGGCCGACCAGCCCGTTCCCGGACCCGCGGGACGGGTGCCGGCCGACTGGGCCGACCAGTTGGGCTGACCCGGCCCGCCCCGCCCCTTCCCTGCACAGTCACCGCATGAGGTACATCGCGCCCTGATAGGCCCTACCCGTCACCACACCTGGTTTCAGTTCCGGACCCAGCCCGTTCGAGAGTTTCGACAGCCTGGTGGCCCGCTTCTTCGGTGACCCCGCCGCGCAGACCCGGTCGTCGTGGCAGGTCGGCATGGGCACGCGGCTTTCGGAGCGGGGCCGTGAACTGATGGCCCGCGCCCGCGTCATCGCCTCCGCCGACAGCAGCGAGCAGGTCGACACCCGGCACCTCCTCGCCGCGGCCGTCGAACACGACGCGACCAGGCGTCTGCTCATCGAGGCCGGCGCGGAGCCCGACCGGATCAAGGCGCGGCTCGACATCGGCGCCCAGGGCCGGCCCCGTACCGAACCCACCACCCTCACGCCCGCGGCCCAGCGCGCCCTGCTGGACGCCTACCGGATCTCACGTGCCGATGGCTCCACCCACATCGGGCCCGAGCACCTGCTGCGCGCCCTGACCGCCGACGCCCAGTCGGCGGCGGGACGCGCGTTGGCGGAGAGTGGTCTGAAGAGCGGACGGCCGCCGGCCGGGGACGACGGCACCGGCCGGCGGCGCCCGTCGAGCACTCCCACGGTCGACGAGTACGGCCGGGACCTCACCGACGAAGCCCGCGCCGGGCGCCTCGACCCGGTGATCGGGCGGGACGAGGAGGTTCAGCAGACCATCGAGGTCCTCTCCCGGCGGGGCAAGAACAACCCTGTGCTGATCGGCGATCCCGGCGTGGGCAAGACCGCCGGCGTCGAGGGCATCGCCCAGCGCATCGTGTCCGGCGAGGTCCCGAAGACCCTCGCGGGCAAGCGGCTGGTCTCGCTGGACCTGGCCGGGATGGTGGCCGGCACCAAGTACCGCGGTGAGTTCGAGGAGCGGCTGAAGAAGGTGCTCGACGAGGTCCGCGAGCACGACGACCTCGTGCTGTTCCTGGACGAGTTGCACACCGTCGTCGGCGCGGGCGGCGGGGGCGACGGCGCCCTGGACGCGGGCAACATACTCAAGCCGGCGCTGGCCCGCGGTGAAGTGCGCCTGGTGGGTGCCACCACTGTGGACGAGTACCGCAAGCACATCGAGAAGGACGCCGCCCTGGAGCGCCGCTTCGCCCCCATTCTGGTCGGGGAGCCGTCCGTCGACGACACGGTCGAGATTCTGCGCGGACTGCGCGACCGCTACGAGGCCCACCACCAGGTCCGCATCACCGACGAGGCGGTCGTCGCGGCGGCGGAGCTGTCCGACCGCTACCTCACCTTCCGGTTCCTGCCCGACAAGGCCATCGACCTGATGGACCAGGCCGCGGCCCGGGTACTCATCGGCGGCGCACGGCGGAGGGCCGCCGGGCCGGGGCCGAGTCGTCAGAGACGGAATCCGTGGCCGGAGCTCCGGTTCCGTGCTGAAGGGCTCGCGCCACTCGCCGGAGACGAGGTTCACCCTGCCCATGGCCTGATGGACGTCGCTGCCCGGCTCTTCCATGCCGGCGAGCCGGGCATCGAAGGGCATCAGCGCGTCGTGGTCCTTCGAAGTGGGTGTCCAGCAGCCCGCGGGGTCGTCGGGCTGGACCAGGGTGCCGGTGGCGGCGTCAGGGCGTACGTCTTGCCATCAGCGCTGCCGATGTAGACGGCACCGTCGACGACCGCGAGCGAAGGAAGCTGGTCTTCGCCGCCGGTGGTGCAGGCCTATTTCTCGGTGCCGGTGGCGGCGCGGGTCCGGGTTGCACGGGTGCCGGAACCGAAACGGAGCGGCGTCGCGGTACACGGAAAGGCGTCGCAGTGCGGGGAAAGCGGGCTGTCTTGAAGCCGCCCGCGAGGAGGGCGCCGGCAGCCGCGTCGACACCAGGAGTGCGCCGGCACCCGGACCATCGGCCCTGGATTTCGGTGGCTCGCAGCGCTGTAGCGGCCGGGCGCCGTGGCAGGGCCCCGGGGACTGTGAAACGCTCGGAATCAGTGGCATATCCGTCCTTCACCGCACATCGACGGCGAACGAGAGAGCCGCCCCGTCCGTGTCGGGGGTTCACCCGGTTTTTGGCCCTGTGTTCGCCGAGTGGGGAACACACGATGACGACGACCGAGCACCCGCACGACCACGACGGCCACCAGGATCCGACCCTGTACCGCACCCCGGCGGACGCCGTCGCCGCGCCCGGGGAGGGACTCGCCTACGTCGTCGGGTTCGACCCGGCCGGAGCGCGCCCGGACGCGCTGTTCACCGTCGGCACCGACCCCGGCTCCGCGTCGTATGGCCGGGTGATCGCCCGCGCCGAGGTGCCCGGCGTGGGCAACGAACTGCACCACTTCGGCTGGAACGCCTGCTCGAGCGCGCTGGCCCATGCCGGTCACCACCAGGCCGCGCGCCGCTATCTCCTCGTCCCCGGACTGCGCTCCTCCAGGCTGCACGTCTTCGACACCGTCCCCGATCCGGCCCGCCCCCGCCTGGTCAAGACGGTCGAGCCAGGTGAACTGGCCGCCCGGGCCGGGTACTCGCGCCCCCACACCCTGCACTGCGGTCCCGACGGCGTCTTCCTGTCGTGCCTGGGCGGCGCGGACGGCGCGGACGGGCCCGGCGGCGTGGCGCTGCTGGACCACGAGAGCTTCGAGGTGCTGTGCGGTTGGGAGAGCGAGCGCGGGCCGCAGCATCTCGCCTACGACGTCTGGTGGCACCTGGCCCAGAACATCGCCGTGACCAGCGAGTGGGGAACCCCTTCCATGATCGAGGGCGGTCTCGTCCCCGACCTGCTGCTGGGACGCCGTTACGGCCACTGCCTGCACTTCTGGGAACTCGGCACCGGTCGGCACCTGCAGCGGGTCGACCTGGGCGACGCCCACCAGATGGTGCTGGAACTGCGTCCCGCGCACGACCCTGAGGCCACCTGGGGGTTCACCAACACCGTGGTCGACGTCGAGGACCTGTCGGCCTCGGTGTGGCGGTGGCACCGCGACGGCTCGGACTTCCACGTCACCAAGGTGATCACCCTCCCGGCCGAGCCCGCCCCGGCCGAGGACCTGCCCCCGGCGCTCAAGCCGTTCGGCACCGTGCCCCCGCTGATCACCGACATCGACCTGTCGGTGGACGACCGGTGGCTGTACGTCTCCGCGTGGGGCACCGGCGACCTCATCCAGTACGACGTGAGCGACCCGCGGCGACCCCGGCGGACCGCGGCCGTGCGGCTCGGCGGCATCACCGCCCGCCGGCCGCACCCGGCAGCGCCCGACGTGCCGCTGACGGGCGGGGCCCAGATGGTCGAGGTCAGCCGCGACGGGCAGCGCGTCTACCTGACGAACTCCCTGTACGCCGCCTGGGACGAGCAGTTCTATCCCGCGGGCATCGAACCGTGGATGGTCAAGCTGGACGCCGATACCTCACGCGGCGGGCTGTCGGTGGACGAGCGCTTCTTCCCCCACGGCGAGGACTTCGCCGGCCTGCGCGTGCACCAGACACGCCTGCAGGGCGGCGACGCCTCCTCCGACTCCTACTGCTACCGCCGCTGACCCCAGGACCGGTAACGACGTCCGGGCCGGCGCCGGTGCGCCAGGGCGCCGCCCGCTGGCCGATGCGCCAGATGCCGGCCAGGGACTTGATCTGCTGTGACTTCGGCACCGCCACCACGTAACCGACGTCGGTGCCGGTGGCAGCGGGCACCTGGACCTGCCGTGGGCGCAGCAGTGCGTCGTAAACGGCGTACTGGGTGAGACACGTGGTGCCGTCGTCGTTCAGGGACTTGGTCGCCACCCAGGAGGCGGCCAAACAGTCGATCTCGGAGGTGTCAGCCCTCCTCCCCCGGCATGAGTCGGCGCCGAGGGCCTGCGGCCGTGACAGGGGCACGTTCTTCCTCGTCGGACCGGTATGACCCGGCGGAGCGAGTGCCCGAGGTGGGGGAACTCCGGCGGCCGGCTGGGTACGGTCGATCGCCTCTCGGTGAGCGTGCACGCCCCCCGGCAGCGCGCGGGCGGCATCAGGAATGCGCGGCGGCACCTCAGCCGGAGCCCGGGCGCCGGGGTGGGGCCGGGCGCAGGGCGAGCAGGGCGATGTCGTCGCTGCTGTCGGAGCCGAACTCGATGATCAGGTCGTCACAGAAGACGTCGAGAGGATCTTGTGCGTGGTCGGCGGTGTGCCGCCGGAGCCGGTTCATCGCGTCGTCGAGGGACTCTCCGCGGCGCTCGATGAGGCCGTCGGTGAAGAGCAGCAGGGTGGAGTGGGGCGGCAGCGGGTCCCAGGCGGAGGGGCGGGGCATGTCGGGGTCCAGGCCGATCAGCAGGCCCCTGCCCGCGTCCAGGTAGTGGGTGTCGCCCTCCTGGGTGGTCAGCAGGGGCGGCAGGTGGCCGGCGGAGGAGTGGTGCAGGTTCCCGTGGCCGTCGTCGTTCTTGACCAGGGCGTAGACACAGGTGGCGGTGGACTGGGGAGAGAGGGTGTGGCTGGCGAGGTCCAGGCGCCGCAGGACTTCTCCGGGCGGCTCCTGTCGGTCGACGGCGATGCCGCGCAGCATGTTACGCAGGGTGCTCATGGCGACGGCGGCCTTGAGGTCATGGCCCGATACGTCGCCGATGACCAGCACGGTGTCGCCGCTGGGCAGGACGAAGGCGTCGTACCAGTCCCCGCCGACGTCGGCGGAGGTGCTGGACGGGAGGTAGCGGGCGGCCAGCTCCAGGTGTTCGACATGGGGCAGCTCGGGCAGCAGGGCACGCTGGAGCTGCTCGGCGTTGAAGCGGGCGCTCTGGTGCAGCCGCGCGTTGTCGACCCCGAGAGCGATGCCGCGGACCAGTTCCGCGATCAGGAGGATGTCGCCCTTGCCGAACGGGTCCTCGTCCCGGGAACGGACCATGGTCAGGGCGCCGAAGACATCCCGTTGGGCGCGCAGCGGAGCGATGACGGCGCTGCTCCCCCCGAGCTGCTGCACCAGCTCCAGCTGCCGGGCGTCCAGGGGACTCCGGGCCTCGCCGAGCGAGGGGATGTCGGTGATCAGCAGGGGGCCTGCGCCGCGCAGCACCCGGGGCAGCGATCCCTGTGTGGTCTCGGACAGCGGGGGCAGCCTGCCGAGGTGCCGCCCCGGAATCGGCACGTGGGGATCGCGGTGGACGATGCAGACCCGCTCCACCTGCCCGCGCTCGTCGAGGAGGTCGACCGCGCACCAGTCGGCCAGTTGCCGGGTCAGGACCTGGCACACCCGCTGCAGCCTCTCGTTCGGGTGGAAGGGGGAGCTGGTCATGGCCCTGCCGGTGTCCGCGAACAGGGACAGCCACTCCGGCGCCGCCGTCTCGAGGCTCGCCATCGTCGCCTTTTTGATGGTGGTCGGCAGGTGCACCGGCCCCGGCGCCGGACGCGTGGTGTGCCGGCCTTTCAGCAGCGGGTGCGGCGGTGCAGGGGGAGCCGTCGACGTGGTGAGCTGAGCGACGAACACGGTGCGCCCGTCGACCGCCTCCTGGGTCTGGATGGCCAGGCGGACCGGGATCATCCGGCCGTCGCGGTGCAGTGCCGGAACCGGTATGGAACGGCCCAGGATGCGGGACTCGCCGGTGAGCAGCAGCGAGGTGAAGGCCGCGACGTGGCGTTTGCGCAGGTGCTCGGGGATGAGCATGGTCAGGCGCTGTCCGACGAGGTCGTGCGCGTGCCAGCCCAGCAGGCTCGCCGCTGAGCTGTTCACCGCGATGATCCGGTTGCGGTCGTCGGCCGCGACGGTCGGCACGCTGGCGGCCTCCACCTCGCTCGCGTCCCAGGGCGCCAGTTCCACGGGGATGGCGCCCGGCTCGCCGGGGACCAGCGTCCACGCGAGGGGGTGTTCCCCAGACAGCTGGCCGGCGATCTGGTCGAACAGCCAGTGCCGGAAGGCCCGGATCTGCGGGAGTGCCGGGAGGGTGAGCAGGCTTCCCTCCTGTGCCGACGCCTCGGCCGCGTCGAGGACCTGGCGCAGGGTCACCGCGTCTTGGGCGGCATCCGCCGGGAACGCCACGAGCAGGGAGAGCGTGGAGGTGTCGGGGGTCTCCTGCTCCACCGCCGCCGTCATGCACGCGCAGATCATGTTGCTCATGTCCTGGGCGGCAACCAGGTCCTCGGGTTGCACGCCCGTCCGGCGGGCGGTGGGCGCGGCGAGGAAGAGCTCGCGCAGCAGCCCCTCCCAGTGCTGTTGCGCCGCCCAGTACAACGCGTACGGTACGTCGCTCAGCGTCACGGTCATGGTCTGGCCGGACGGCCGCATGGTCTCCCATGCGGACGTCGGAGGCGCCGGCGCCTCGGGCCACAGCTCGAACCAGACGGTCTTGCGGTCCGCGCCGCTGTGGACGCCGTGGCTGGTGGCCAGCTCCTCCACCAGGGCCAGACCCCTCCCGGTGCAGGCGTAGGGGTGGCGGTCGTGCGGCACCAGCCCACGGTGCGGCCGGCGGTCACTGACCCGCACATGGGCCCGGCCCTCGACGAGCCAGACCCGTACCTCGATCTCGGTGCGTGCGTGGAGCACGGCGTTGGTCACCAGCTCGCCGGCCAGCAGCTCGGCGGTGTCCTCCACATCGGGCGTGACACCGTCCAGCACCGACCGAACGAACCGCCGGGCCATCGCGACGCTCTGCGGCGCCGGCGGCAGGAGTCGCGACGGCGCCCCGGGCGGAATGGGGCTGCCCATACCGCCCGGGTGCCCAGAAGCATCCACGCAAAAAGGGCGGCTGCCACCGCGGACGCCACGGGAAACCAGCGCCGCATCCGAGCGCGGGAGGTGCCAGGGGGCGTCTTGTCGATCATGTGTTGAGCCAGATGAGTGTGCCGGCCAGGATGATCGCGGCGCGGTAGCGGGCGGGGTGTTTGTCGTAGTGGGTGGCGATGCCCCGCCACTGCTTGAGGCGGTGGAAGCAGCGTTCGACGACGTTACGGCGCCGGTGGACGGCCCTGTCGAAGCCGCACCGGCGTCCGCCGCGCCGTGCCCTGCCCGCGAGCTGGTCGACGCGTTCGGGGATGGTCGCCTTGATTCCGCGCTTGCGCAGGCAGGCGCGGAAGGAGCGGGCCGAGTAGCCCTTGTCGGCCACGACCCGTTCGGGCCGCCGGCGCGGTCGTCCGGGCCCGGGCCCGGCGACCCGGATCGCGTCGATGACGGCTTCGGCCTGGGTGCATTCGTTGCGGGTGCCGGCCGTGACGAGGAAGACCAGTGGCCGGCCGCGTCCGTCGCAGGCCAGGTGGATCTAATAGCTCAGGGGTGAGCCCGAGCACGGAAGCGCAAGGGCCCGCTTTGTGAGGTGGAAGCCTGCCCCGTTCCTGAACCGCGATCCCTCAGTTCAGACCGGTTTCTCCTCCACCATGCCGCCGGGCGGAGGCCCAAGGTGGATCCGGGGACGCGATCCCTTCAGCAAGACCGCGCCCCGCCCGGCGGCACCCAGCCAGGTTTCATGTCCCCAGCCCGCCGGCAGGGACCGACCTCTCAGAAGTTCGCGAGCCCAGAGCTCTCCAGCAGACCGAGGTCCCTGCCGGTCGCTGGAGACACGAACGGCTCATGAGATGGCGTGCCCTGAGCACTTCTATTAGAGCGCCGCGTGCTCCGCACGGAGCCGACCAGCACACTGACGCAACGCGCAAACGGGAGAACGAGGTTGAGCAAGGTCTTCTGCGGCATCGACTGGGCCGAGAACCACCACGACATCGCCCTGGTCGACCAGGACGGAACCCAACTGGCCAAGCTGAGGATCAGCGACGACAGCGCCGGCTTCCACGCACTCCTGGAGCTGCTGGCCCGCCACGGCGACAGTCCCGAGGCGCCCATACCGGTGGCCATCGAGACTCCGCGCGGCCTGCTGGTCGCCTGCTTGCAGGCCACTGGGCGGAAGGTCTACGCGATCAACCCGCTGGCCGCCGCACGCTACCGCGACCGCAGCAGCGTCGCCCGGGCCAAGTCGGACGCCGCCGACGCCCGCGTCCTGGCCAACATCCTCCGCACCGACATGTCCGCCCACCGGCCGCTGCCCGCCGACAGCGAACTCGTCCAGGCCGTCGCCGTCCTGGCCCGCGCTCATCAGGACGCGGTCTGGGACAAGACCCAGATGGTCAACAGACTCCGCTCCCACCTGCGCGAGTACTACCCAGCCGCTCTCCAGGCGTTCCACGGCGCTGGCGCGCTGGGCCTCGACTCCAAGCACGCCCGCGCGGTCCTGGCCGCGGCACCCAATCCGGCAGCAGCGGCCCGGCTCACCCGCAGCCAGCTGCGTGGCCTGCTCAATCGCGCCGGTCGGCTTCGGCGCGGGATCGACGCCGAGGTCGAACGGCTCCGGGAGATCTTTCGCAGGGACTGCCTGCACCAGCTGCCGATGGTCGAGCAGGCCATGGGCCGGCAAGCCCAGGCCCTCCTTCAGCAGCTCGACGCCACCTGTCGGAGCGTCGACGACCTCGCGGCAGCCACCGAGGAAGAGTTCCTCTCTCATCCCGACTCGGAAATCATCACCAGCTTCCCCGGGCTGTCGGTGATGTCCGGAGCCCGTGTTCTGGCCGAGGTCGGTGACGACCGGGAGCGGTTCGCCGATGCCCGGGCTTTGAAGGCATACGCTGGCGCGGCTCCAGTGACCCGGGCCTCCGGCCGCAGCCGTGTCGTGGTCGCCAGGGCCGTTAAGAACCAGAGGCTGGCCTCCGCGGGCTATATGTGGGCTTTCGCCGCCTTGCGCTCACATGAACCTCGGGAGCACTACGACGGCCGACGCGCCGGCGGCGAACGACACACCGCCGCCCTGCGGAACCTGTTCAACAAGCTCCTCGGCTGTCTCTATCACTGCCTGCAGAACCGCACGCTCTACGATTCCGAGCGGGCTTTTGCCCTGCCTGTCGCACTCGCCACCTGACCGCCGAAGTTGACCTTCAGCGACATGAGATGTCTTGCTGGTCAACCCGCCGCGGGAGCGTCCCAGTCCTCGTTCCTCGAGCCCCCTTTGGGGGCAGTGTGCTGATGAGCCCTGACGATCGTGGAGTCGAGCGGGACCAGCCAGTCCACCTCGGCCCGCGCCCGGGCCGCGGCCAGAAGCCGGTCGAAGGTGCCGTCGGCGGCCCAGCGGGCGAACCGTCCGTGCACCGTCTGCCGGGGCCCGAACCGCTCGGGCAGATCCCTCCAAGGCACGCCGGTACGGAACGGGAACACGATGCCTCCCAGCACCTGGCGGCGATCCCGCCACCTGCCCCGGGCACGGCCCACCGGAGGCAGTAGCGGCTCGATCACTGACCAAGCGGCATCGGATATCTCCTCATCCCTCACGGCCAGTCCAACGATCGGATGACCGGAAAGACGCTCCCTGGGCTCATAGGTTGGTGCACTCCCACATCTTCACCACCGCCCACCACGCCCTCAGCGAGGCCGACGGCTGGCTGCGCCTGGCCGCCATCGGCGAACCTGTGATGCGCACCCTCACCATCCTCGGCGTCAACGCCGTCCTCGACTGCCGCGAAACCCTCCACCAAGCCCTCACCTCCTCATGCTGTTGTCAAGTCACCGCTGTGACCGCGAGTGCGCGTAGCGCCGTCGGTCACGGGGTGAAGCGCTGCCCGGTTCGTCGAGTCACGGTCGGGCCGAATTACGGCCACGACTCCCCCAGCAACGGCACATGAACGGCCCCAGGAAAGGTAAAAGAACGTTCCGTTTTCAATTGCCGCCTTGTTGTCGTGACCCCGACATCCATACGGTCTACGCGGCCCCGGTGCACGCCCCGCGCCGAGGTCGTGCCGCGCACCCCCCACAGCTCTTCCCGGTTCACCCACCCTGCGGAGGATGTACGTTGCGCAGAACCGTATCCCTCACCGCCGTGGCCACGCTCGCCACGGCCGCTCTGGCCATGGCCGCCCCCGTCGGCCAGGCAGCCCAGGCCGCCACCTCCCCGTCCCACGGCGTCACCGTCGCCCACGCCTGCGCCGCCCCGACGAAAAAGGGCGAGATGGCCTGCAACGCCCTGCACGTCACCGCGGGTACCCCGAAATCGGCACACGCCGAGAGCGCACTGACCGCGGCAGCCGCTCCCTCCGGATACGGTCCCGCCTCGCTGCAGGCGGCCTACAACCTGCCGTCGGCAAGCTCAGGTTCGGGCCAGACGGTGGCGATCGTCGACGCCTACGACGACCCGAACGCCGAGGCCGACCTCGCCGTCTACCGCTCCCAGTACGGCCTGCCCGCCTGCACCACCGCCAACGGCTGCTTCAAGAAGGTGGACCAGAACGGCAGCACCAGCTACCCGCGCGGCGACTCCGGCTGGGCCGAGGAGATCTCCCTCGACCTCGACATGGTCAGCGCGGCCTGCCCGAATTGCAAGATCCTGCTGGTCGAGGCCAGTTCGGCCACCATGACCAACCTGGGCACGGCCGTGAACACCGCGGTGCGACTGGGCGCGAAGTTCGTCTCCAACAGCTACGGCGGCTCCGAGTCCTCCAGCGACGCGACGTACGACTCCACCTACTTCAACCACCCGGGCGTCGCCATCACCGTCTCCTCCGGCGACAACGGCTACGGCGTGGAATACCCGGCCGCGAGCAAGTATGTGACAGCGGTGGGCGGTACGTCCCTGACCACCTCCTCGAACACGCGCGGCTGGACCGACACCGTGTGGAGCGGCGCCGGCTCCGGCTGCGCCAAGTACGACGCCAAGCCCAGCTGGCAGAAGGACACCGGCTGCGCCAACCGCACGGTCGCGGACGTGTCCGCGGTCGCCGACCCGAACACCGGCGTCGCGGTCTACGACAGCTACCGATCGGCCACCGGCTGGATGGTCTTCGGCGGCACCAGCGCCTCCGCCCCGCTGATCGCGGCGACCTACGCGCTGGGCGGCGCCCCGTCCTCCGGCTCTTCCCCGGCGTCCTTCCCGTACGCGCACACCTCGGCGCTGTACGACGTCACCAGCGGCTCCAACGGCAGCTGCGGCGGCTCCTACCTGTGCACCGGCACCACCGGCTACGACGGCCCGACCGGGCTCGGCGTCCCCAACGGCACCGCCGCCTTCACCGGCTGAACGACGACAGGAGCCAAGCAGGTCGGCAGTTCGTAGGATGCGGGGGACCAGGACCGCCGCCTTGTCGCGGCGCTTCTGGTCCTCCGCGACCGGGTCCGGAGTCGGCGACAACGCCGGCGCCAGCCCCAAGCGTGCACCTGGTTGGTGACGACGTCTCCCGCACGCGGACGGCTTCCGCGTGCGGGATCGAGTGCTCAGCTCATGCGGGTCAGCTGGTCGTCAGGCCGGTGTCGTCCACCACGAAGCTGGTCCGCAAAGAGGAGTCCGCCATGCCGTTGAACTTGGACAGGTCGAAATGAGGCACACCAAGATCATCACTGGGCCCTCTACGACGGCACCCCCTCCAAGGGCGAGCAAGCGCTCTACTTGAGCATGCCCTGCCCCTGAGCGGGCCCCAGGCGGCGCGCGACCGGGGCGAACCCGACGCCCGCCTCGTACGTCACGGCTGGCAGCCAGGCCGGGACTGCACCCGGTGGGAGGCGACCACGGCGCGATGCCGGGAAGGCCGGCGTCCCGGCCGGGTGCGGGAGCCGCTGCCGAAGCCACCCGCCGCCAGGCCCACCTCTCGCACCGGGCCGAGCGGGTGACGACACCGGCGGCCGGCTGGATCAGCCGAGTCTGCCGGCCTGTGGCGTACTGTGCGGCGGACTCAACTGCCCAACGTGCGGCGCCGTGAGACCGCCGGGGCGTAGGAACGGGCAGGAGGCGACGGCTCGGCTGACTCGTGCGCTCAGAAGAAGCTGAGAACTTCCTGTGCCAGGCTGGCGCGCGCCTTCGACACATCGTGTGTGACCAACCTGCTGGAGGAACTCCCATGGGCCTGATCAACGGCCTGCCCGCGCACATTCTGCTCGTGCATTTCGTCGTCGTGCTCGTTCCCCTGACTTCGCTGGCACTTGTGGTCTGCGCGGTCAGGCCGAGCGCGGCACAGCGCATGGGCATCGTGCTGCCTTTGCTGGCTCTGGTCACGCTCGTGAGCGTTCCGCTGACCACGGGGGCCGGGGAGTGGCTTGAGGAGCACGTTGGCAGCGACGCGCTGGTGCGCCGGCACGCCGCCCTCGGCGACGGCCTGCTGCCCTGGGTCGGGGGCCTGTTCGTCCTGGCGGTCTTCGTCTGGTGGGCAACCCGCCGCGCTGCCTCGTCCGAAACGAACACCTCACCCGATATACGACAGTCCGCAGCTCCGGTGCGTATTGCTGTTGCGGTTCTGTCGCTTGTCGTAGCCGTGGGAGCTGCCGTGGACGTCTACCGCATCGGCGACTCGGGAGCCAAGGCCGCATGGCACGACGGCTTCTCCACGACTGTGCCGGGCGGCGACAAGGAAGCGGAGTGAGCCGCGCCACGACCGTCGGGGCGCCGGGTGCAGGTGTGCACTCCCCGTCCGGCGCTTGTGGCGAGCGGATGTCTCCGTGCAGCCCCGCTGTGCGGCTTCGTCGGCGGCGAGGAAGGCGTCGGCGAGCACGGCGAGGGTGATGTGCCGGTACCAGCCCGCGCTGCGGCGGACCTCGTACTCGTCCGGCCACGGAAGCCGGCGGCCGGCCCCATCAGGATGGGGTCGGCCGCCGACGGGTTGTACGAGCCGGTTCAGCGCTGCAGGGTGAGGACACCCGGCCGCCACGGCAGCCGGTTGTAGTCGCCGCTCGCGGTGGGGGACTTGCCCTGGTAGAGGAACTGCAGGTTGCAGGGGTCGATGGTCATGGTCTGGTCGGGATTGTTGCGGACCAGGTCACCGTGGCTGATGTCGTTGGTCCAGGTGGCACCGCTGTTGGCCTTGCCCGCGAAGGGGTTGCTCTCGGTGGCGGCCTGCGGGGTCCACGAGCCGCTCAGGCTGGAGGCGGTGAAGGAGCGGAAGTAGCGCCCGTTCGCGCCCATCGCCTCGACGATCATGAGGTACTGGTTCTGGCCCTGCACCTTGTAGACCTGCGGCGCCTCGAAGAGGTTGGCCTGCGTGTCGCTCATGACCGTCGTGTACGACGAGCCGAAGTTGCCCGGGAAGTTCCCGATCGGCATGCTCGCCCGGTAGATCTTGCCGTTGTCACCGGCGAAGAACAGGTACATGTTCTGGCCGTCGGCGATCAGGGTCTGGTCGATCGGGCCGGTGCTGGAGCCTGAGATGCTGCCGGTGAACAGCGGCTGCGGAGCGGACCAGCCGTTGGGGTTGGTGGGGTCGCTCGACGTGCGGTAGATGAAGGGCCAGGCACCCCACTGGTACGCCAGCACCCAGATGTTCTTGGGCGCGAAGTAGAACAGGGTGGGTGCCACCGCGGCCTGGCTCATGCCGGTCTGACCGGCCGACGCCATGTCCGACCAGTTCGTGAAGGGAGCGAACATCATCGAGCCGTACGACGACCCCGAGACGTTCGACGCGTAGACCAGGTGCTTGCCGTTGTACGTCACCGTGGTGAAGTCCTTCACCGCGGTCCACCCGTTCGCCGGCTGCGCCAGCACACCCGTCGACGTCCATCGGTACGTCGACGGAAGGGAACACGTGCCGCCCGGCGGGACCGGGGTCCCGGACAGGCCGGTCCACTTCTGGTTGCTGCCGCCGTTGCACGTCCAGATCTGCACCGCCGTGCCGTTGGCCGTACCGGCGCCCGTGACCTCCAGGCACAGCCCGGACTCCACGCCGACGACCGTGCCGTCGGAGTTCACCCGCCACTGCTGGTTCGCCCCGCCGGAACAGGTCCAGATCTGCACCCGGGTACCGGGCGCGGTGGCGTGGCCGGGAACGTCCAGGCACTTGTTGCCGTACACGGTGAGCTGGTTGCTGTCCGTCAGCGTCCACTGCTGGTTGGTCCCGCCCCAGCAGTCATAGATCTGCAGGTACGTGCCGTCGGTCTGGCTGGCGTCCGGCACGTCGAGACACCGGCCGGAACCGACGCCGCGCAAAGCGCCGCTGGAAGCCGCCTGAGCCGGGGCGGCGACGAGCATCGCCGCCAACGCGGCCAGGGCCGCGACCACGGCGGCGAGCACCGCGGACGGATGCCTGCGGCTGAAACTGCCTCTGGGCATGGATCACTTCCCCAACCTGGAGTGGGCGGTGCCGGTCGGCCTCGTCAGAGGCCGGTCGGTCAGTCGGTGTGGTGTGGTGTGCGGCTGTCTGCGAGCACCACGGCGGACCGCTGGTGAGACGCGGACCGAACCGCCGAGCGCCCGGCCGGCATGGCCGGAGACGGCGGTAAGAGGTAATTGGCGGGGCCATGACATTCGCATGCGTTACGGCTCCTTGCGGCTCTGATTCAGGCGGCGTTACCCGGAATTACTCCGTTGTGCGATGAAGCGGCTCGAAGCGTTCGCCATATCGAACAAGATTCGAAGGGTCGAGCAACCCGATGATAGAGAACCAGTGAATGGCGTCAACACCTCTCGCATGTATCGACGCCGACATCGAATCCTTCGTACGCTCGCGCGCCGAACGACGTACGTCCCACGCTCAGATGATCGGCTCGTACGGCACTTGACCCAGAGCGGACCGATGTGCGGACGATGTCCACACTCGGTCAGCCCTGCCTCCCCCATCCTTGATACGTCGATCTTTCCCGGTCCCGGACGCAGTCCTTTCCGCATCCGCCGTCGGCGGTGCCGATGGTTCACCGTCCGACCACCCTGGTGTCGAAACTTTCGAAGCTCGATCGGAAATTACTCCTGCGAGAACCATTGACGATCCATGGCCGCCACCTCGATCATCCCGTTTGGGAAACGGTCTTTGGTTCGGAATCCCGAGCCATGTCGGCCTGGGCGATCCGTGCTACACGGCGAATCCAGGACCAGCCGCACGACAGATCCGCGCTCCACAGCACCTGTGCCACCTCGTTTCGTTCCGGTGAGGTTCGCACCAGCGCATCCTGGCTCTTCGCACAGTCGGAGAGATACGCGACGCTGTGTGACGGCCCCCCGGCTGAGCCGCGACGGAGTACCCCATGCCTGTGTCGAGACACCACCGTCGACCGGACGGCACCCCACGGCCGACCGGGTGCGGCCCGTCCCGGTCGGGATCGTCCGGATCCTGTGACCGCGGTGTCCGGTGATTCCGTGCCGCCCGGGCTCCGGCCCGCCCCGTCCGTCTGCCGCATGGGAGCGGACGCGGCAATCCCCTGCGCTTCAGTCCATCCGTGATTCCTACCTCGGAGGCACAGTCATGGGCTCTTACGCCCTTCCCAGACCCGTTGTCCGCCGGAAGATCCGCGGCCTGCTGCTGACGCTGGTCGTCGGCGTCCTCGGTATGGTCACCGCACTGGTCACGCCGCCGACCGCACACGCCGCCGAGAGCACGCTCGGCGCCGCGGCGGCGCAGAGCGGCCGCTACTTCGGCACCGCGATCGCCTCGGGCAGGCTGGGCGACTCGGCGTACACGACGATCGCGGGCCGCGAGTTCAACATGGTGACGGCCGAGAACGAGATGAAGATCGACGCCACCGAACCTCAGCGAGGCCAGTTCAACTTCACCGCCGCTGACCGCGTCTACAACTGGGCGGTGCAGAACGGCAAGCAGGTGCGCGGTCACACTCTGGCCTGGCACTCGCAGCAGCCCGGCTGGATGCAGAGCCTCAGCGGCAGCTCACTGCGCCAGGCGATGATCGACCACATCAACGGCGTGATGGGCCACTACAAGGGCAAGATCGCCCAGTGGGACGTCGTGAACGAGGCCTTCGCCGACGACGGTTCGGGCGGCCGGCGCGACTCCAACCTGCAGCGCACGGGCAACGACTGGATCGAGGTCGCCTTCCGCACCGCGCGCGCCGCCGACCCGGCGGCCAAGCTCTGCTACAACGACTACAACATCGAGAACTGGACCTGGGCCAAGACCCAGGGCGTGTACAACATGGTCCGCGACTTCAAGCAGCGCGGCGTGCCGATCGACTGCGTCGGCTTCCAGTCGCACTTCAACAGCGGCAGCCCCTACAACAGCAACTTCCGCACCACGCTGCAGAACTTCGCCGCTCTCGGCGTCGACGTGGCCATCACCGAACTCGACATCCAGGGCGCCTCGTCCACGACCTACGCCAACGTGACCAACGACTGCCTGGCCGTCTCGCGCTGCCTCGGCATCACCGTCTGGGGCGTGCGCGACACCGACTCCTGGCGATCCGGGGACACGCCGCTGCTGTTCAACGGCGACGGCAGCAAGAAGCCCGCCTACACCGCCGTCCTCAACGCGCTCAACGGCGGTTCCACGACGCCCCCCGCGGGTTCCGGACAGATCAAGGGCGTCGGTTCGGGCCGTTGCCTGGACGTGCCCGGCGCCGGCACCACCGACGGCACCCAGCTCCAGCTGTGGGACTGCCACAGCGGCACCAACCAGCAGTGGACGTACACCGACGCCGGCGAGTTGAGGGTCTACGGCGACAAATGCCTGGACGCCGCCGGCACGGGCAACGGCTCCAAGGTCCAGATCTACAGCTGCTGGGGTGGCGACAACCAGAAATGGCGCCTCAACTCCGACGGATCCATCGTCGGCGTCCAGTCCGGCCTCTGCCTCGACGCCGTCGGGGCCGGCACGGCAAACGGCACCCTGATCCAGCTCTACTCCTGCTCCAACGGCAGCAACCAACGCTGGACCCGCACCTAGGTGTGCCGTTCGGACAGGTTGGTGACTCGGCTGGCTGGTGGTTGGCCGCTGATGCCGGCGTGGAGTCGGTGGTGGTTGTACCAGTGCAGCCAGTCGGGAAACGCTGCTTGTCGTTCGGCGTCTGAGGTGTAGGGCCGGTGGTAGGCCCCTTCCTCGAGCAGGGTGCGGTGGAAGCGTTCGACCTTGCCGTTGGTCTGGGGCCGCCAGGGCCTGGTCCAGCGGCGGTCGAGGCCCAGGTCGCGGCAGGTGTCGCGCCAGGTGTTCTTGGTGCAGGCCCAGGCGTGTCGGTCAGGACCCGCTCGATGAGGACGCCCTGCTGGGCGAACCAGGCGGTTGCCCGTCGCAGGAAGCCGGCGCAGGTGGCGGCGGTTTCGTCGGGTAGGTCTTCGGTGTGGGCCAGGCGGGAACGGTCGTCCAGGGCGGTGTGCAGGCAGGCGTATCCCGCCCCGTTGCGGCGGTCCTTGTGCGGGCTGCCGGCCGCACGGCCGAGGACCTTGTGGCCGCCGCCGCCAGGTATGCGGCCGAGTTTCTTGACGTCGATGTGGACCAGTTCGCCGGGCCGGGCGCGTTCGTAGCGGCGGACGGGCTCGCCGGTGGCCCGATCCGGCGCGGCCAGTGCGGGCAGGCCGTACCTGTTCAGGGATCCGGTGGGCGGTGGAGGCGGCGACGCCGGTGCGGGCCGCCAGCCGCAACGGGCCGATGCGGTGCTCGCGTTCCTCCACCCAGGCCGCCGTCCGGTGCGGCTGGCGGTGCGGGCGGCCGGAGCGGTCCTGCATGCCGGCCTTGCCCTGCTGCCGGTAGCGGCCGGCCCAGCGGGCGGCGGCGGTGTGGCTGACCTGGAAGCGTTTTGCGGCCCTGCGCGGCGGCCAGCCGTCGTCCACGACACACCGGGCCAGACGCAGCCTCCCGGTCGGGGTCAGCGGGGCATGACGGTGGGACACGAGGGCCTCCTGCGGTCAGGCGTAGATGTCGCCATCCACACCGAACCCAGAAGGCCCTCACCTGTTCAAGCACCCAGCACGCGTGTCACCAACGACCCGGGACAGCACATCTAGGACGCGCAGTCGCTGGCAGCCTCGCTGCGGCGCGGCTCCAGGCGATCGACTGCTTGCTCGCTCCATGCCCGGATGACTGATGCCTGCTCGGGGGTCAGTGAGTCGAGGAAGTGGCGGCGGATGTTGCCGCCGTGCACGAGGACGGCACTCTGGGCGGCCCGGCGCCCCTCGGCGGTCAGCCCGATTCCCGCGCGGCGGCCATCGGCCCCGTACTGGGTGCGCTTGACGAAGCCGCGTTTTTCCATGCGCGTCAGCTGATGTGAGACGCGGCTCTTGTCCCAGTCGAGCGACTCGGAGAGCTCGCCGACACGCATCTCACGGCCGGCGGCCCGCCACAGCGTCACCAGCACGCTGAACTCGGCCTTCGAGATGTCGCAGTCATGCTGCAGACCACGCTCCAGCTCCCTGGTGAGCAGGCGCTGCGCGCGCATCCAGGTATCCCAGAACTCCCACTCCTCGGGTTCCAGCGATCGAGTCTCCGTCATGTCGCCGAGGATACCGCGACCAGCAGAGTTGTCACTTCAACTCCTCCAGATCTAGAGTTGACGTGACAACTCTCCCGGAAGGAAGCCATGCCGCTTCGCATCGCAGTCATCCTCGGAAGCACCCGCCCCGGACGCCGCGGCGACCAGATCGCCGCCTGGGCACTGGAGGCCGCCCGTGCCCACGGCGGCGCCGACTACGAACTCATCGACCTCGCCGACCACGACCTGGGCAACCTCGACGAGCCCGGCAACCCGAACTTCCAGCAGTACCAGCACGACCACACCCGCGCCTGGGGCGCACTCATCGACAGCTTCGACGGCTACGTCTTCCTCGTCCCCGAGTACAACCACTCCTACCCCGGAGCCCTGAAGAACGCCCTGGACTACGTCTACCGGGAGTGGAACGACAAGGCTGCCGGGATCATCAGCTACGGCGGCTGGGCCGCCGGGGCGCGGGCCGCCGAGGCGCTGCGGCTCGTCCTCGCCGAACTCCAGGTGGCCACGGTCCGCGCCCAGCCCACCATCTCGACACACCCCTCGTTCCACACGGGCACCTTCGTCCCCCAGGAGGGCCTCGACACCGCCGTGGACAACATGCTGGACCAGGTGATCGCCTGGTCCAGCGCCCTGCGCGGGGTGCGCCAGGCCAAGACACAGACGACCACGGCTGCATGAGGCCCGGTTCGTGACCGATCACGTGACAGGACGCGGCGAACTGACGGACGCTGCATAGGAGGCGCTGAATCCCCTGCTGCCGGCTAGCGATGGACCCGGCCGTCCGTGGCGCGATCACCGGCAGGTAATCAACGGCGTGTTATGCACGCGACGACTCCGTCGGAGCGGTGGAATGGACGGTGTCGGTGGACTCCACCATCAACCGTTCCCACCAGCACGCGGCCGACGCCCGGACATAGGGACGGGCGCGAACGGCGGGCTGGAAGGTTCAGCACGCTCGGCGGCCGACCATGCGCTGGGCCGCTCCTGCGGCGGGCTGACCAGCGAAGTCCACCTCGCCTGCGACGGCCGGGCCCTGCACGTGGCTGTCGTCCTCACCCCCGGAAACGTCAACAACTGCACCGTGTTCAAAGCGGTGCTGGAATCTGTACGGGTGCCTCGGACAGGCGCAGGGCGGCCCCGGCAAAGACTCGACACGGTCATCGCGAACAAGGCGCACTCATCACGGGAGGTTCGACAGGGCCTGCGGCGGCGGGCGCGGACGGCGGGACGGCCGGGCCGGGCAACGGGCGGCCTCCGGGCACAGCACCGCACGGCCGCCGGGCACAGCGGGCGCGGGGTCGGGGCCCGCGCGGGCCCGGCCAGCGGAAGATCCTCCTTCAGCCTGCTGCTCTTCCTGGAGCATGTGCCGCAGATGCTAGCCGAGTGGCTCGGCGACAGCCGTGATGCGGCCCGATCGGAGCCGGGAAGCGAGTCGCCCTATCGTGACCACGGCGGCGACCCGCGCCCGGATCGTGCCGCACCCACCGCCGCCCGCCGCCGCGCCATCATGGAACTCCGCCAGAAGCGCGCGGGAAGGGCTGGAGGACGGGGGCGCGCCCGGCTGTCAGTCTCGGCTGGCAATATGGCCGCATGAGTGACGATCTTGACGGCGTACTGGCAGACCCCGTACGGCTGTTGACCGCCGACCGTGGAGCGCTGCGCGACCACCTCTCCCACGACGACCGGGCCCGTGGCGTGGGGGGTGAGGTCTTCCTGCAGGCCGAGGCGATCTTCGGGGGAGCGGAGGTGACACCTGCGGAGTTCGCGTCCTGGCTGCACTTCGCGGCGAAGGCCACCGGTCACGACGCGTACGCCGCCCGGATCGCGGAGTCCTGTCCCGGCATGCCGTGGCGGACGGTGTGGACGTGGTGGCGGCCGGCCTACTGGTTCCCGGTCCAACCGAGCCTGAACGGCGACTACTTCCAGGTACGCCGGTGCGTGGACGGAGACCGGGAGCTCGTCGAGGTGACGGACCAGCGTGGCCCCCTCTGGCTCGACGCGGCGACCGGCCACCGCGTGACGGGCGTGGACGAGTCGGCGCTGACCGACGCGCCGACCGCGACGGGGGCCGCCGAGGCACCCGCGCTGTACGACCTGGACCTGTTCCTCCCGCAGGAGTGGGAGGGCGCCGTGGCCTTCGCGACGGACGGCGGCCGGACCCGACATCTCGTCGAGAGCGTGCACGGCATAGCGGTCGTGGAAACGGACGCCGGCGTGCTGCGGGACTGGCCGCGCGACGCGGGCCTCGACTCTTCGTCGGCGGAGGAACCACCGCCGGGACCGGTCCCCGCCGTGTGGCGGCCGACGGGCCCGCTCACCGCGGCCCGGGTCGACGACGCCTTCGGCGGCGCGCGGCACGTGGTGCGCATGGCCGAGAGCGACCTGCCCGAGGGGCTCATCCACGCGGGCAGCAGGCGGTATCTGCGGGACGTCGGTCTGCCCGCCTGGTGGGTGTGCCACGGCGCTCAGTACGAGACCCACCCGCTTGACGCCATGCGCCCACCGGCGAAGGATGCCCTGCCGCAAGAGAGCCTGCCTGATGGGGTGGCCGCAGCCGACCTGATCGCCTTCGGCGCCACCGAGTACGGCGAGCTGTACCTCCACCGCCACGACGGCACGGTGCACATCCGCAGCCGCCTGACCCGCCGTACCGACGAGGTACTGGTGCCGCTCGCCCCAAGCCTCGACGTCTTCACCCGTGCCCTGGAGGCCGTCGACCGCTACCGCAACGCCTGCTGGCATCCGTACCCGGTGGAGGGCGGCCAGGAAGACGTGAGCGAGCTGTTCCTGACCGAGCTGGCCGAACTGGCCCCGGACCTGTCCGACCAGGACACTGCGACGGGCCGGGTGTGGAGCTGGCTCTACGCCGGCATCACGGAGCTGGGAGTGGACGGCTACTGAGCCGGCGCGGCCGGGTGACCGGGTGACGCAGTCTGCCCTCCTCTGCTCGTGGTCCCCACGGAAACGGCCGAGAGCACGTACGAGGACAGGCAGCCGGCGCACAGCGGGGCCTAGAAGCGCCGTCAGAACAGATAGGTGGCGACCAGGGCGATGCCGCCCGCCTTCCTCTTGAGCAGTACTACCGCATGGCGTCCTACACCGTCCCGAACCGTCCGAGCGAATCCGGCCGCCGCCCGTACGCGCCTGCTCACACACGCCGACGGCCTGTCCACGCGAACCGGGTGGCACAGGCGCGATTTCAAGGGACGACCAGGTCGGCGCCGGCGGACCACGCTCCGGCCCGGCCCGACGACGGAGTACGGTGGCTCCGAAGCTGGGCTTGGCGGTCATGCCCCCCCCCAGACCTGTGACGAGTCGCTGTCCGGGGTTCTGACGCGGGGACGACACGGTCGGCGCGGCGTGCACCGGCCCCACGGACAGGAGGAGCAGGGTTCCACTGCTGGGTCCGCGAGGCCGGTGCATGACTCACGTACCCTGCGATGCGCCCGATACGCCCGGATCCCTCCCCAACCACCCTCGCGGCGAGTCTTCGTGCGCGAGTGGGGCCCGGCCGTATCCGGCCGGGCCCCACTCACCTCTCGTGCGTGCGCGTTCTCCGCGCCGGGTGTGTCCGCCGTCTACCAGCGGTACCAGCGGCCCTTGCGGCCGCCGCTGTCCGCCGTACGGACGACGAAGCCCAGCAGCCACACGACCAGCACGATCACCGCGACCCACCACAGTGCCTTCAGCGCGAAACCCGCACCGAAGAGGATCAGAGCCAGCAGAAGAACCAGAAGCAGGGGAACCATCGCTATCAACCTCCTGGCCACCAGGTGCCCTTACCCCGCACTGACATGCACACAAAATGTGAGTTACTTTCACAAAGTACGGGGCATATGCGGGCCCCGCGTCATGCATGGTGCCCCCAGCTCCGCTCCCCACGCACCGCAACACCAACACCTCGCCGCCGACGGCGGTCCGTGGTCCCTACTCGACTCCCGAGACTTCCGGACGGCGTGGTCGGTGACCGGGCCCCTTCTGGGTACCCGGAGCGTCGCCGCCAGGCGTCCGACACGGCTTTCAAGACCTTTGTCGTCAGGCTCTCGTCCTTGGTGAAGGCCAGGCCCCGGTCGTAGGCGCTGCTGGTGCAGCCGTCGGTCTGGCGGATGAGTGATACGTCGGCGGACGTGTCGATCAGGGACCGGAAGCGGGGTCCACGTCGTGCGGCAGCGCGCACAGTTCGGTCGTTGTTCACTTGGCCCGCTCCGCTGTCGCGGTGACGTGTGGTCCACCGGAGTTCCGCGCCGAGACGTTGTAACCCTTGCCGGCAGCCCAGTTGGCGACATCGACGAAGCCGGTCAATCAACGGCTGGGCAACCAGGCCCCGTCGTTCGACCACTGTCTGCTCAGCCCCCCAGCATCCGGAACAGATGATCACACGCTCCTCCATCAAAGGCCCACCGAACAGCGATCACGAGCCGGTCATACGGGGAGGCACTCCGCCGAGCGACCTCGAGTCAACAGGGCTTGAACACGGTGATCCGGGACCGGCGGCGGAGAGGGGTCTGCTCACGGTGGCCGACGTGACTGGTCTCGACCTGGCCGCGACGGAGCTGGTGGTGCTGTCCGCGTGCGACACAGGGGGCGGCGTAATCACCTGCCGGCTGCTCGACCAAGGTCACGGACCGGCCGAAGCCCTGCCCACCGTGCGACGCGAACGGCACGTTGCCGGTGACCCTGTACTCAGCCGGGGCGCCTTCGTCTGTCGTCTCGGTGCGGCTGACGGCGCAGTCGGCGATTGATCAGGTGCCGCGCAGGCACGCCGATGCTCGTACCGCGCGACTGGTCGATCAAGCGGGCCGCCATGCCAGCCGCGATCCGAAGCGTTTCCGCGATCCCGACCGCTTCGACCCGGATCGGCGTGACAACCAGCACCTGGGCTTCGGCAGCGGCAGCCATTCCTGTTTCGGTGCCGCGCCGGCCCGGCGGGAAACCCGGATCGCGCTGACCGAGACGGTGCGCCGACTCGACCGCCCCAGGCTGGTCGCCGATCCGCCGCCGTACCGACCCAGCCCCATTCTCCGGGGGCCGATCCATCTGGACGTCGAGCAAGGTGGTGATTGACGCGGCAGCCGAAGCCAGCGGCAAGGTCGCGCCGCGGCCTGCTGCGCTGCCGGCAAGGACGGCACCATTAGCGTGTGGGATGGCATTGGCGCTCAGTGGAAATCATCCGGACATCGGCTTTTCCGGGTTTATTTCGCGCACCGTCTGAGATATTCTTTAGCATTATGGGGAATGTTGGTCCCGGCAGAGTCGTTTCCGTCGACACCGGTCGTCATCGGGCAGCCGCGTCGCCATGATCTGGGAAACAATTGGCCTGGGTTTCGTGCTCAGTCTCGACAATCTCCGAGTATCGATCGCGCTCGGCACGGTCCCGTTCGGTTTGAAGCGCGCGGTGCAGGTGGCGCTCACCTTCGGGCTGTGGGACGCGATCATGCCCCTGGTCGGGATATTGATCGGTCACCGGATCGGGGAGTCCGTCGGGGACGTCGCCGGTGTGGTGGGCGCGGCCGCGCTCGGCGGGTACGGTCTCTACCTCGTCATCTCGTCCCTACGGAACCCCGAGCCCGACGAGTTGGACCACCCGTGGGCGTTGTTCGGCATCCCGTTGACGCTGAGCCTGGACAACTTGCTCGCCGGGGCGAGCCTGGGGGTTCTCGGGTTCTCACCGTGGTTCTCGGCCGCCGTCTTCGGCGGTATGACGGCAGTGTTGTCGCTGGTCGGGCTGCAACTCGGGCGGGCCGCGGCGCGTCTCATCCGGATCCGCTCGGACCTGATGAGCGGAGTCGTCCTGATCATCGCCGCCGCGACGCTGCCCTTGTGGTTCGGCGACTGACCCGCTCCTCGGCTCGCGGGCCGGCCCCCGAGCCGAGGACAGCGGAAGACCGCAGACCCGCGAGTCAGCGTGGACGGCCTCGCCGCCCCGGCTACCAGGTCGCTACCGGGCGACAGGTGGCAGACCCGGTCGGTGCGGTCGGGGGACCAACGGAAGGTCGTCGTCCCGCGAGTCGGCGTTGGCGGCCTCGACCGCCCGGGCGACCAGGTCGTGGTCGGGCGACAGGTAACAGACCGGGTCAGTGCGGGCGGCGTCGCCGGTGAGCAGGAACGCCTGGCAGCGGCACCCGCCGAAGTCCACCTCCCGCCGGGGGCAGCTCCGGCAGGGTTCCGGCATCCAGTCGGTCCCGCGGAACGCGGTCATCACGGGGGCCTCGGCCCAGATCCGCTCCAGCGGGTCCTCCCGCACACTGGCCCGCGGCAACGGCAGGGACTGGGCGGCCGGGCAGGGCAGGACGTCGCCGTTCGGCGTCACGGTCAGCTGCCGGGAGGCCCAACCGCCCATGCATGGCTTCGGATAGCGGCTGTAGTAGTCCGGGATGACATAGATGATGTCCATATGGTCGCGCAACCGCTCGTTGGCGGCCCGTACGACGGCCTCGGCCGCTTCGAGCTGGGCCCGGCTCGGCAGCAGCGCGGCACGGTTTCGCCAGGCCCAGCCGTAGTACTGGGTGTTGGCCAGCTCCACCCGGTCCGCGCCCACCTCCTCGGCCAGAGCGAGCACGTCGGCGACGCGGTCGATGTTCTGCCGGTGCAGCACCACGTTCACCGTGAGCGGCCAGCCCAGCTCCTTGACCACACCCATCGCCTCGATCTTGCGCCGGAAGGACGGGATCCCGGCGATCCGGTCGGACACGGTCGGTTCGTCAGCCTGGATGCTGATCTGTACGTGGTCCAAACCGGCGGCCCGCAACTGCTCGGCCCTCGGACGCGAGAACCCGAGCGCGCTGGTGATGAGGTTGGTGTAGAGGCCGAGCGCATGGGCGTGCGTCACGAGTTCCACGAGGTCGCGCCGCAGCAGCGGTTCCCCGCCGGACAGGTGGCACTGCAAGACTCCCAGGTCCTCGGCCTCGGTCAGCACCCGCAGCCACTCGTCGGTGGTCAGCTCGTCCTGGTAGCCGGCCAGGTTCAGCGGGTTGGAGCAGTAGGGGCAGGCCAGCGGGCAGCGGTAGGTCAGCTCGGCGAGCAGCCCGAAGGGGCTATCCATCGGTGAGCTCCACCCAGCGCCGGGCGACGAGCCGGGCCAGGAACTGCCGGACGTCGTCCTCGGGGACGGTCTGATAGCGCGCGCCCAGTTCGCCCACGATCTCGGCCACGGTGTGCCGCCCGTCGCACAGCTCCAGGATGGCCGCGCCGCTGCCGTTCAGAACCACGACCGTCTCGGGGTGCAGCAGAACCTTGCGCTGCCTGGTCCGGCAGAAGGTGAGCCGGACATGCGCCGCCAACCGGGGCCGGTCCAGGCCGGACACCCCGGCGCCGGGCCGGGTCGTGCTGCTGCTGTGGGTGGTTCCGGTACGGGTCGGGTCCATGGTGGTCACTCCGGGTAGGCCTGGTCGATGGCGTCCATGAGGCTCCACAGGACATCGCACTTGAACGACAGCGCGTCGACGGCGCGCGCCTGGGACTCGGCGGAGAGGCAATGCGCGGTGACCACCTCCAGGGCGTGCTCGCAGTCGTTGGGGGCCTGCTCCAGGCGGGTGCGGAAGTACGCAAGGCCCTCGGGGGCGATCCACGGGTACCACCGCTCGAACGCCGCGAGCCGCGCCGCCATCAGGTCGGGCGCGAACAGCTCCGTGAGCGAGGACGCCACCGCCTCCACCCATGGGCGGGTCCGGGCGAAGTTCACGTAGGCGTCGACGGCGAACCGCACCCCCGGTACCAGGTGCCGGTGGTCCCGGACCTCCTCACGGGTCAGCCCGGCGGCCTCGGCGAGGCGCAGCCACGCCTCGATGCCGCCCTCGCCCGCGGCAGTGCCGTCGTGCTCGACGATCCGTCGGATCCAGCGGCGACGAACCTCCACGTCGGGGCAGTTGGAAAGGATCGCGGCGTCCTTGCGGGGGATGTTCTCCTGGTAGTAGAAGCGGTTGGCCGCCCAGCCCTGGATCTGCCGACGGCTCAGCCGGCCGGCGTTCATCCGGACGTGGAACGGGTGCTGATCGTGGTATCGCCGCGAGTGGGCCCGCAACGTCTCGACGAAACCGTCGGCGCCGGTTGTGATGGTTGTCGTCGTCACGGCTCTACACCTGGACCTCAAGGCCGTCCATGGCCGCTTCCATGCCGCTCCCGCAAGAAACGCCGCTCGGGCGTGTCCTCCAGGAGGATCGGGTCGGCGTTTGTTCGTGTGCGCGTCCGCCCCCGCCCGGCGAAGGGAGCCGCGCCGGGCTTCCGTCCGGACCGTCGATGGAAGGCGGCTCGTCTTCCGCGACGTCTCGCCGGCCGGACCGGGCCGCACGAGTTCGTGGTCGTGCCGGCCGTCCGTGGCCTCCCGAACCTTCGGGCGACGCCGGACCAGGTCCGGTGCCGCCCCACATCCGCTAGTCCTCCAACCGGGCAAGGTACATGGTCACCTCGGCCGCGACTGCGACCTCGTCGAAATCGGGCGTCTCCCACACAGCGAGCTGGGGCTCCATGGATTCACCTCCTCTCTGCCGGAATCACGGCAGGCTCCGGTCACGCGCTACGACGGTTCCGGAAGGGCGAAGACGATCAGGGCGCTTCCGTGCCCCGCGCCGAGCATGCCGGGGAGGAATCCCTCGGCCCATCCGCCCCAGCCGACGGGCACGGCCACGTACTGCCTGCCGTCGACCATGTAGGTGGTCGGGCTGCTGTGGTGGCCGCTTCCGCACTGGAACTGCCACAGCAGCTCCCCGGTGCGGGCGTCGAGTGCGTTGAACTCCCCGGAGGGCTCACCGGCGAACACCAGGTCACCGCCGGTGGCCAGCGTCGAAGCGCACATCGGGAGGTCGTTGCGCCAGCGCCACTTCTCCTCGCCGGCGGTGTCGAACGCGCTGATGGACCCCGCCATGTCCCCGATGTCCACCTGAACGCCCGCACCCCAGTAGGGAATGCTCTCCTTGAACTCCCGCCGCCGCCGGGTGGCCGTGGCACCGGTGTCCTGGACCGGGACGTAGAAGAGACCGGTCTTCGGACTGTAGGCCGCATGGGTCCATTCCTTGGCACCGGCCGGACCGGGGTAGAAGTGGACCGGTTCTCCCTCCTTGTCCGGGTACACCTTGGCCGTCACCTGGCCGTCCCTCGTGATGGCCCCCCATGTGATGCGGTCGACGAAGGGAGTGATCCCGACCCTCGCGCCGTTCGTGCGGTCGAGGACGAAGAAGTAGCCGTTCTTGTCGAAGTGCCCGAGCAGTTTGCGTCCGTCCTGCTCGAAGAGGATGCACTCGCCGATGCTGTCGTAGTCCCACACGTCGTGCGGGGTGCACTGGTAGTGCCAGCGGATCTGACCGCTGTCCACGTCCACGGCGATGATGCTGTCGGTGAAGAGGTTGTCGCCCTCGCGGACCTCTCCGTCGAAGTCGGGCGCCGGGTTGCCGGTGCCCACGTACAGCAGGTTCGTCTCCGGGTCGAAGGTGCCGGTGATCCAGCAGTTCGCCCCGCCCCGTGCCCAGGCCTCGCCATCGGCGGGCCAGGTCTCCGAGCCGGGCTCCCCGGGCTTGGGAACCGTGTAGCAGCGCCACTGGTGCTCGCCGGTTTCGAGATCGAACGCGTCGAGGTGGCCGCGTACGCCGAACTCGCCACCGGAACTTCCGACGATGACCATGTTCTTCACGACGAGAGGGGCGAGCGTGGCGCTCTCCCCGGCCCGGACGTCGCCGTAGGTCTTGTCCCAGACCCGCTTGCCGGTGGTGGCGTCGAGCGCCAGCACCCGAGCGTTCGCCGTGACGAAGAAGACCTTCCCCTGGGCCACGGCGACCCCGCGGTTTACGTTCCCGCAGCACAGGGACACGTCGAAGGGGATCGCGTGCTTGTACCGCCAGATCTCCACGCCCGTCTTTGCGTCGAGGGCCCAGACCCAGCCGTCCCAGCCGGAGAGGAACATGACCCCGTCGACGACGATCGGGGCGGCCTCGAACGAGTAGGTCGACGCGCCCGCGATCAGGCCGGTCGTGCCGGCCTGGAAGACCCAGGCGGGGACCATGCGCTTGACGTTGTCCGTGTTGATCTGGTCCAGCGGGCTGTAGCGTTGCCCGTTGTAGGCGCCGTAGTAGGTGAGCCAGTTCTGGGGTTCCTGGCGGGCGTTGAGTATGCGCTCGTAGTCGACACCGGCCACTACCGGCGGCGCTACGTCTCCGCCCGGGGTCTTGTAGTTGAGGGTTCCCTGGTCGACGGCCTCACCCGCGTCGACGTAGTCGGCGTAGTCGACGGTCATTTCCTCCACCTCCTGCTTCTGCCTACGGCCGCGGCTGTTCGGGACGGTCGAGGCGGGCCTCCGGCGGAGCGTCTCCCAGGACCACTATGGACCCGGTCAGCCCCCGGCCCTCGTCATTGCCCGTGGGCGAGCCGAACCAGTAGTAGCCCGGACCGTCGAGGTTGAGGTGCGCATGCCCGTGCGAATGGTTCACCAGCCAGATGAACTTCCTGTCGCCGTTGCTCGGCAGAAGTGCGCAGTGCGTGTTCTTGTCGTCGTTGACGAGCTCCAACTCGATATCGCCTCCGTGGGGCATGACCAGAATGGAAGGATCCCAGGTCAGCTCGTCCGGGTGGATGCGAATGGTGGCCTTCATGCGGCCGTCCGGTTCCTCGGTCGCCTGCCCGATGCTTCCGGTTCCCAGCACTTGACCCAGCGCTGCTTTGTTCTGTGCGGCCAACCCGAGCTTGTCCAGCAGGTCGGCCCGCTCGTGCGCGGTCGTCGTCATCGGGGCTTCTCTCCCCTCATCCGATTCCCTGTATTTCCTTCTTCGCGTCGCCTGGGCCCGGCTGTAATCGGTACTCGAGGAGCGCGCCACGCTGAATGAATAACAGCGGAAGAATGTGAAATCTGCAGTCAGGAAGCACGCTACGCCGGACGGATCACACCGACAAGGTACGTCCTGGATCGGGCCGAATCGCGCCGTTCGTCCGCAACTTCCCGCCATTCGTAACCGATGTGCCACCGTTGAGACCAGCCGAGCCGCACCGCGCCGCGTCGGTCAAACGAGGTCGTACCGATCGAGGTTCATGACCTTGGCCCACGCGGCGACGAAGTCGCGCACGAACTTTTCCCGTGCGTCGTCGCTCGCGTAGACCTCCGCGACGGCACGCAGCTCGGAGTTCGAGCCGAAGACGAGGTCGACGCGGCTACCGGTCCACTTGACCTCGCCGGTGGCGCGGTCGCGCCCCTCGAAGGTTTCCGCATGCGCGGATGTCGGCTGCCATTCCGTGCCCGTGTCGAGCAGGTTCACGAAGAAGTCGTTGGTCAGCGACCCGGGCGTCGAGGTGAAGACACCCAGCGGCGACTGCCGGTGGTTGGCGCCCAGCACCCGCAGGCCACCCACGAGGACGGTCATCTCGGGCACCGTCAGGTCCAGCAGGTTCGCACGGTCGACCAGCAGGTGCTCCGACGGCAGCCGGTTGTCCTTGCCACGGTAGTTGCGGAACCCGTCCGCGGTCGGTTCGAGCGCGGCGAAGGATTCCACGTCGGTCCACTCCCGCGTGGCGTCCGTGCGTCCCGCACTGAAGGGGACCCGGACGTCGTGGCCGGCGGTCCTGGCGGCCTGCTCGACGGCGGCGGCTCCGCCGAGCACGATGAGGTCGGCCAGCGAGATCCTCTTGTTCCCCGTCTGGGAACTGTTGAACGACTCCTGGATCTCCTCCAGCGTGCGCAGCACTCCTGCCAGTGTCTCGGGGTCGTTGACCTCCCAGCTGCGCTGCGGATCCAGACGGATACGCGCGCCGGTCGCCCCGCCCCGCTTGTCACTGACGCGGAACGTCGAGGCCGACGCCCACGCGGTCGAGACGAGCTGGGAGACGGACAGCCCGGAGGCGAGGACCTGGCCCTTGAGCGCGGCGATGTCCGCCGCCTCGACGAGCACGTGGTCCACGGCCGGGACCGGGTCCTGCCAGAGCAGCGTCTCCCGGGGGACCCACGGTCCGAGGTAGCGCTGGATCGGGCCCATGTCGAGGTGTGTCAGCTTGAACCAGACCCGGGCGAACGCGTCCGCGAGCTGGTCGGGGTTCTCCAGGAATCGTCGCGAGATCGTCTCGTAGACGGGGTCCGACCGGAGCGCGAGGTCCGTCGTCAGGATCGTCGGGGCGTGTGTCGCCGACGGATCGTGGGCGTCCGGCACGGTGCCGGCCCCGGCGCCGTCTCTCGGGATCCACTGCCACAGACCGGCAGGACTCAGCTCCAGGTCCCACTCGTAGCCGAACAGGGTCTCGAAGAAGCTGTTGTCCCATCTCGTCGGGGTAGGTGTCCACGTACCCTCAAGCCCGCTGGAGACGGCGTCCCTGCCCTTTCCGGTGCCATAGCTGCTCTTCCAGCCCAATCCCTGCTCCTCCAGGGGTGCTCCCTCGGGTTCGGGGCCGAGGCAGGTGGCCGGGTCGGCCGCGCCGTGGGTCTTGCCGAACGTGTGACCGCCCGCGATCAGCGCGACGGTCTCCTCGTCGTTCATCCCCATGCGCCGGAACGTCTCACGAATGTCCCGGGCCGCGGTGAGCGGGTCCGGGACGGTGTTCGGGCCCTCCGGGTTGACGTAGATGAGGCCCATCTGGTCCGCGGCCAGAGGGCGCTCCAGCTCCCGGACGCCGCCGTGACGTTCGTCGCCGAGCCAGGCGTGCTCGGGACCCCAGTAGACGTCCTCGTCGGGCGCCCAGACGTCGGCCCGGCCGCCGGCGAAGCCGAAGGTCGTGAGGCCCATCGTCTCCAGGGCGCGGTTGCCCGCGAAGATCATCAGGTCGGCCCAGGAGATCTTGCGGCCGTACTTCTTCTTCACCGGCCAGAGCAGCCGGCGCGCCTTGTCGAGGTTGCGGTTGTCCGGCCAGCTGTTCAGCGGCGCGAATCGCTGCATGCCGGCACCGGCACCGCCACGGCCGTCGTGGACACGGTACGTACCCGCGCTGTGCCACACCATCCGGATCACGAGCGGCCCGTAGTGGCCGAAGTCGGCCGGCCACCACTCCTGCGACGTCGTGAGCACCTCGTCGACGTCCCGCGCCAGGGCGTCGAGGTCGAGCGTGCGGAACTCCGCGCCATAGTCGAAGTCCTCGCCCATGGGGTCGGCCATTGCGGGATGTTTCCGGAGAATCCCCAGGTTGAGCTGGTCCGGCCACCAGTCGCGGTTGCGCGCGCCCCCCGTCGCGTGGCCGCGGTGCCCGGCAGGGGCAGAGAGGCCGAGGCCGCCCGCGCCCCCAGCGTTCGTCTCGCCGTCAACGACGTCCGGACTGTCAGACACGGGACTCCTCCTTCCGGGAACAGAAGCCGGGCCGGGAGCACTCAGATGCCCAGCGCATGACGCACGGCCGGCGCGTGCCGCCGGGAAACCGGCACCATGGCGTCCGCCCGGTCATCCATGACCAAGGACAGCTCGCCCTTGAGCCCGCGCTCTATCTCCCTGACGCGGCTGAGATTGACCACGTACCGGCGGTGAACCCGCAGGAAGCCGACACCCGCCAGCTCACCTTCGAGTTTGTCCAGACTCGGTGAGGTGGCTCGCAATCGCCCCTGGTCGGTGGAGAGCCAGACGTCGTTCCCGTGCGACTCGGCGAAGGAGACTTCCGGCAGCCGCAGCAGCACCATCCGGTGGTCCCGCATCGCGACCAGTCGGCGCGGCCGCGCCCGAGGGTGCACGACCCGCTCCTCCTGGGGCAGCTGCGCCCCGTCGGTGGCACCGAAGGAGACCAGGTTCCCGATCAGACGCCCGGACGAGAAGACGGGCCGGATGCTGATCGGTGTCGGTTCGTCGGCGAGATGGGCGAAGATCTGTGTCGAGCCGACCCAGTCGGGATCGTTGATCGCCTGCCCAGTGGCATACCGTGCGGCAGTGATCAGTTCGGGCAACCCGGGGTTCCATCGCAGCGTGGGGTCGACCGCCGGGGTGCATGCCGGAACGCCCAGGACCGCGCTTGCCATGTCGTCCGCGATCACCACCCTGCCCGCGGTGTCGACCGCTGCGAGTGCCGCACTGGGCTGTGCTCTGGCCCGGCTGTAGGCCGCGACCAACTCGGCACCGCTGTCCCGGGCGCGCCTCTTCAGAGGGCACTGAGTCATGGTGGCCGCGTTCGCCAGCCAGCTTTCCGTCGACGCGGGAAGCCGGCTGCGCCAGCAGCAGACGTTCAGGACCGCGATCGGTTCTCTGGTCACCACGTCGCGCACCGCGATGCCCGCGCCGACCCAGTCGTGGAGCACCCGGCACCAGTGCTCCGCACCCCTGATCGTCACCGGACCGTGCGCCTCAAGCGCCGTGCCTATGCCGTTCGTGCCGACCGCGCACTCGGACCAGCAGAACCAGGGCGCCAGATTGGGGTCACCGGCTCTGGCGAGCGTGGCTTGGTCACCCCACTCGGCCAGGATCCGGCCAGTGGCGTCGGTGACAGTGACGACGCCACCGAGACTGCCCACTTCATGTGCCAGGGAGGCAGCACGAAATCCCAGCTCGGCGAGTACGACATCGCGCTCCGGCGTATGGTCGAGCTCCGCGACGGCCACCGGAGCCTCTGTGAGGTGAGGATCGACCCGGTACTGCTCTCGGCAGCGATGCCAGGAGACCGCCACCAGGGGCCGGACATCCGGGTCCTGTTCCTCGCCCTGCACGAACCGTTCCCACGCCGCGAGGACGGTGCCGCCGTCCAGGTTCACGGAGCTGCGTTCGAGCTGATGTACATCGCTCATGGCTCAGAACCACCCTCGGCCCATCCCCGACCCTCGACGGCGCGCCCACCCCCGCCGGTCGCCGCCCGTCGCGGCCTGGCTGCGGCGGACCGGGCCCTGCGTCGCGCGTCTTCCTGCTTCGTCACTCGTTCCAGGCTGTGTCCCAGACCTGCGCTCTCCAGCCTAGGTACCGTTGCCGGCCTGCGCACGTCCCTGCCCAGGCGCGTGCGCTTGATGCCGCTTCCCGGCCCGCCGTGGTCAGCATCCCGCGGGCGAGGCGCGCGGCTCGCGGCACTCGGTCCGCCTCCCGGGCGCCGGCGAACCGGATGCGGCGCAGCCGCGGTCAGCGGCAGGCGGAGAAGTCGCAGCGTCCCGAAGAGGACCGGCAGAAGTGGTTCACGGAGGCCGTCCTGCACGGCCTGGAGGTCCGCCGGCATCTGACCACGCCCGGACACCTGTCCCCCGCCAGCGTCCGTCGACTGCAACGACGGGTGCGCTCAGGAGCGGGGCACCAGCACTTCCAGGGCGCCGGTCCGGGTGTCATGGCTGCGCAGGGTGGTGAGCCGGAGCGACAGCGGCGGCGCCGGCAGCAGCTCAGGAACCCTCCGGTCGGCGAAAGCACCGGCCCGTCGGGTCCGGCCGAGGGTGATGTGCGGGCTCCGGCGCCCAGGTGCGTGTAAGGGGGTGAGGGTCCCGGGCGGACTGTCGGAGGCCACCGCGTCCCACGCCTGGCGGTGCAACCCGGCGAGCGCGCAGTCGAGGTCCAGTGCCCAGGCCAGTACCGAGGTGGGTCGCTCGAAACGGACCACGCCGGTGCACCGCAGCGGCAGCGGCAGCGGCAGCGGCAGCGGCAGCGGCAGGGTGGCGGCCGCTTCGGCGAGTTCCCAGCAGAACGCAGCGGCGCGTTCCGGGCGGGCGGCCGGAGTGAGGTGGGAGCTGTTGGTCGCTGAGCGGTGGCGTGCCTGACTCGGCAGCCCCGCGCCGGCCAGCCGCCGCCAGGCCTTCCCGACCGCCAGATCCGCCCCTCGTCCAACAGGAGTTCGACCGTGCGCACCGCCGCAACCTGGCCGGCGATCGCCCGTAGTTCCGCCGCCAGCCGGCCCGTCAGGCCGGGGGCTCGTCGGCCGCTTGGCGCCCGCCGTCCCCGTCCCCGGCCTGTGCGAGGTGCC